>JAHWKJ010000087.1 GCA_019347905.1 Planctomycetota bacterium | reverse complement strand
GGGGGGGGGTATTGGGCTTTGGGGGTGCGCGCCGGGTTTCTGCCCCCCCGCCCGGGGCGGCCCCCCCCCCCCGGCCGCTTCGGCGCTCCCGTTGGGGCGGTGGGTGGCAGGGGGTGGGGGTTTTTTCAAACCCACGCTCGGGGGCCGCGATTTTGGTTGGGGTTTGTGGCTACCGACGCCGCGGCGCTCCCCGGTTTCGGCGTTCGGGCTTCGTCATTCTTTCGTCCTTCGGATTTCGTCATTCGGCATTCACCAATGCGTCTCCTCCCCTGGGAATATGGCGTCCGCAATCTATTCCGCCGCCCGGTGCGGAGCGCGCTGACGTTGGCGGCGCTGACGACCGTCGTACTGCTGGTGTTTGTCGTCGTGGCGTTCATCCGCGGCTTGGAACGCTCGCTGGCCATCAGCGGGGATCCGTCGGTCGTGCTCGTGTATTCACTCGGAGCGGAAGAGAACGTGGAGAACTCCTCCATTCCCGGCCGCACGCCGGACCTGCTGGCGGCAAGCGTCGAAGGCATTCAGGAGCATTTCGGCACGTCCTGCGTCTCGCCGGAGCTGTACCTGGGCACCCGCGTGTCCGTCGGCGAATCCCGCGAGGCCGCCCTGGGTCTGGTGCGCGGCGTGACCACCGCCGCTCCACTCGTGCGCGGCCGCGTGCGGATGATCGAAGGGCGCTGGCCCGGTCCCGGCGAAGTGCTGGTCGGTCGGCTCGCTCCCGCGAAACTCGGCTGTCGTGCGGAGGAACTGGCCGTCGGGCATTTTGTGCGGTTCGAAGATCAGCCGTGGCGGATCAGCGGGCGGTTCGTCGCCGACGGCTCGGCGTTCGAGTCGGAGCTCTGGTGCCGGCTGCCGGACTTTCAGCAGGCTCTCAAGCGGCAGGATCTGAGTCTGGTGGCGCTCAAGCTGGCGCCAGGTACGACAAGTTCCGAGCTGGCGCTGTTCACCAAATCGCGGACCGACCTGGAACTGCAGGCGCTGGGCGAGACGGCTTACTATGCCTCGCTGCAGAAACATTACCAGCCGGTGCGGATGCTGGCCTGGCTGGTGGTGGCGCTGGTTTCGGGGGCCGGCGTGTTTGCCGGATTGAACATGATGTACGGAGCGGTGGCGGGCCGCATCCGCGAGGTGGCGACGCTGCAGGCGATCGGTTTTCGCCGCCATGCGGTGCTCGTCAGTCTGATTCAGGAAGCGACGCTGCTGGCGATGGCCGGTTCGTTGATTGCCGGGGCGGTTGCGCTCGTTGCGCTCAATGGCCTCGCGGTGCGGTTCACAATGGGCGCATTTGCGCTGCGCGTGGACGCAGTGGCGCTCCTGGTGGGCTGCGGCACGGGTCTGGCTCTGGGGGTTGTGGGGGCCATTCCGCCGGCCGTCAAAGCCCTGCGACTGCCGGTCGCAGAAAGCCTCAAGGCCGTGTGAACTCGGAAACGTGTGTGGAATTCAGAATCCAAAACCGAACAGGAGGACGTGAGATGATGCATTTTCTGAAAGCTGTGGGATCGTCGGCCTTCCTCGCGGCGCTGGCCCTCGGATGTGGCGGCGGCGATGACGGAGACGGCGCGAATGCCGGTGCCGAAAGCGGCGGCTCGGCCTACGTGCTGAACGCCGAGCCGGCGGCCGCGCGCGGTGTGACCGACGTCCGCAAGGCCGCCAAAGACGGCGACGAAGTGACGGTGGTCGGCCGCATCGGCGGATCGGCCGATCCCTTCGTGAAAGACCTCGCCGCCTTCACCATTGTCGACCCGAAGCTCAAACCGTGCAGCCCCGAAGAAGGCTGCCCGAGGCCCTGGGATTACTGTTGCACGTTCGAGGGGCTGGCGGAAGGCACGGCCATGGTGCAGATCGTCGACGACGGAGGACAGCTCGTCTCGACGGATGCTCGCAAGTTGCTGCCGGTCAAGGAGCTGTCGACTGTCGTCGTCCGCGGGAAAGCCAAGGTCGATCCCGAAGGCAACCTGACGGTGCGCGCGAACCAGCTTTACGTGCGGAAATAAGCCATGACCACGCGACTCGATTTGCGGCAACTGGCCAGCCAGCGAACTGCGGCGGCCGGCGACAACGGCCGGCCGCCGCGCCGCCCCATTCTCGCGCGCTACGTGCTGCCGGTCCTCGTGCTCGCGGGTTTCGCCGGCATGTTGTTGTGGGCCCTCCGCGACCGGTTGCTGCCGGCGCGCGAAGTGACGGTCGTGCCGGTGGTCGTCCAGCGGGCCGAACTGCAGCAGGCGGGCACGCCGCTGTTTCAAGCCGCCGGCTGGGTCGAGCCGCGGCCTACGCCGGTATATGTCTCGGCGCTCGCGCCGGGAATTGTCGAGACGCTGCTGGTCGTCGAGGGCCAACCAGTCGAGGCAGGGCAGACCGTGGCACGCCTCATCGACGCCGACGCCAGGCTGGCCATCCGCCGCGCCCAAGCCGATCTCGATGTGCGCCGCGCCGAACGCGATGCCGCCCATGCGGAGCTGGACGCGGCGCGCATCCGGCTGGCGGAACCCGTGCATCTCGAAGCCGCTCTCGCCGACGCACAAGCGACTCTGGCCGAAACGGAAACGGAATTGGCTCGTCTGCCGTCACGGTTGCGCGCCGCTCAGGCCCGTCTCGATTTCGCAAGGCAGGATGTTGATCGCAAGCGAAACGCCGGCAGCGCCGTCGCCGCCTCGCTCGTGCAGCAGGCGGAAAGCGCACTGGAAGCCGCTGAGGCCGACGTCGCCGAGCTGGAGAACCTGCGTCCGCGCCTCGAGCACCAGCGGCAGACGCAGGAGTCTCGTCAGCGGGCGCTCCAGCGCCAACTGGAGCTCAAGGCCGAGGAGCGTCGACGTGTTGCCGATGCCGAAGCGGGCCTGAAGGCCGCCGAGGCCCAGGTGCGGCAGGCCGAGGTCGCACTGGAAACGGCCACGCTCCAATTGGAACGCATGGAGGTGAAGTCGCCCACAGCCGGCCGCGTGCTTGACGTGCTTGCAGCGCCCGGCTCTTTCCTCGGCCCGCCTGGATTGCAGAATGAACGACACGCGGGCGCCGGCGGAACGGCTGTGGTCAGCCTTTACGACCCCAACATGCTGCAGGTGCGGGCCGACGTGCGGCTCGAAGACGTGCCGCTCGTCGAGCCGGGACAGCCGGTCGAGATTGAGACGGCTTCGGCGAAAGGCCCGCTGGCCGGCCGCGTGCTGTACGCGACAAGTTCGGCCAACGTGCAGAAGAACAGGCTGGAGGTCAAGGTGGCGCTCGATTCGCCGCCGCCGACGCTACGGCCGGAGATGCTCGTGCGGGCGACGTTCCTCGCGCCGCCGACCGAGACCGATCCGTCCGACGCATCGCAGGAACAAGAGCGGCTGCTCGTGCCGCGCGAGCTCGTCGACTCGTCCGGCGAATCGAGCACGGTCTGGGTGGCCGAACCCCAGGGCCTCGCGCGGCGGCGAAGCGTGCGGCTTGGCCGGGCCGGGACGGCGGAGTTGATCGAGGTGACGGACGGCCTGGTGCCGACCGACAAACTCATTGCCGGCGGCCGCGAGGGTCTCACCGACGGCGACCGGATTGCGATTCGCGAGAACGCAAGGAGATTGAGCGGAGGATGAATTTGAACAGGAGATAACGAAGGCAACGAAGATTTTTGAATGGGAGTCTCTTCTCCGTTACCTTCGTTAACTCCTGTTCAAAATCTCTTCTGACCTGGAGTTTCGAATGCACCACCTGTTCTCCAAGGCGAAGCAGCTCACTGGCCCGATCATTGGGGCCGCCGTCGAGGTTCACCGGCATCTGGGGCCGGGGCTGTTGGAATCGATCTACGAATGGGCTCTGCTGCGAGAACTCGAATTGCAGGGATTCGAAACCAGTTCGCAGCAGCTCGTGTGCATCGAGTACAAGGGCCTCGTCCGTGAAGAGCCGCTGAAGTACGACGTCCTCGTCGACGGCTGCGTGCTGGTGGAAGTGAAGGCCGTCGAACACGTCCTGCCCGTCCACAAGGCCAGGCTCATGAGCTACATGAAACTCCTCGACACCCCCGTAGGACTCGTGCTGAACTTCCACGAAGGTCGACTCACGGACGGCGTCTCCCGCCTCGTACTCCCCGGCGCCGGGAAGTTCGGCAAGAGCTGATCGAATAAAACCGGATTTGAACAGGAGATAACGAAGGAAACGAAGGATCTCCAGTCGGATCTCTTCTCCGTTACCTTCGTTAGCTCCTGTTCAAAATCGAACCGTCCTCAATCGCCGGCATTCCCCAACTCGCAGTCTCTGCTCCGATGTCGCTCGTCGAGATTCGCAACCTCACCAAGACCTTTCGCAAAGGCGATGAGACGATCGTCCCTTTGGACGGCATCGATCTGGACATCGAAGCAGGCGAGTTCGTGTCGTTGATGGGGCCGAGCGGCACGGGCAAGAGCACGCTCTTGAACCTGGTCGCGGGCATCGACCGGGCCGAATCCGGCCGCATCGTGGTGGCCGGCACCGACGTCACGGCGTTGTCGAAGGCCAGGCTCGCCGACTGGCGGGCCGCACACCTGGGATACATCTTTCAAACGCACAACCTGATCCCCGTGCTGACGGCTTACGAAAACGTCGAGCTGCCGCTGTTACTATTGCCGCTCTCGCGCAGCGAGCGGCACAAGCGGGTGCAGATCGCCCTGGAAGCGGTGGCCTTGACCGACCGGGCGCAGCATTACCCCCGCCAGCTTTCCGGAGGGCAGGAGCAGCGGGTGGGCATCGCGCGCGCCATCGTCGCGGGCCCCACGATCGTCGTGGCCGACGAGCCCACCGGCAGCCTCGACGCGGCGACCAGTTTGCAGATCCGGGAGTTGCTGGTACGGCTGAACACGGAGCTGGGCATGACTATGCTGATGGTGACGCACGATGAGACGGTTGCCTCGATTGCCGGCCGCCGCCTGCAACTCGATCGCGGCCATTTGATCGAGCGGGCCGAGTCGAGAGTCGAGAGTCAGCGAGAGAGGATAGAGGATGGAGGATAGAGGATGGCGCCGGCACCGCGCGCGTCCATCCTCCATCATCCATCCTCCATCCTCGTCCCCCCCTCAACCCTCAACCCTCCCATGTTCCGCTTCGCCCCCTACATCTTCAAAACCCTCTGGGGCCACCGCGCCCGCACGCTCTTGACGGTCAGCGGCTCGGCCGTGGCGCTGTTCGTCTTTTGTTTCGTGGGCGCGGTCCAGGAGGGGATGCGGCGGCTGACGACCGGACGCGATGCCGAGCGAACGCTGATCGTCTTTCAGGAGAACCGCGTCTGCCCCACGAGCAGCCGCCTGCCCGAGGATTACGCCCGCACGATCGGCGAGATTCCCGGCGTCCGCGACGTATTGCCGGTGCAGGTGTGGACGAACAACTGCCGCGCGAGCCTCGACATCGTCGTCTTCAATGGAGCGCCGCCCGCGAAGCTGCGCGAGAGCCGCGACCTGCAACTCGTCTCCGGCGACTGGCCGGCGTTCGAGAATGGCCGCGACGCCGCCCTCGTCGGCCGCAGCGTCGCCCAGCGGCGACGTCTGGAGCGGGGCGACCAGTTCTCGATCGGCGACATTTCGGTGCAGGTCGCCGGTGTCTTCTCGTCTTCGGTGCCGGCCGAAGAGAACCTGATCTACACAAACCTGGAGTTCCTGCAGTACACCCGGGGCCTGAACGCCGCGGGGCTGGTCACGCAGCACGAGGTGCGTCTCGACGAGGACGCCGAGCCGGACGCCGTCGCGCGCGCAATCGACGTCGAACTGCGCGCCGGTCCGGTCGCGACGGTCACCCGCCGCAAAGGCGCGTTTCAGGCCGGCACGCTCGCGGACCTCGTCGATCTGATCGGGTTCGCCCACTGGCTCGGGTACGCCTGCGTGGCCCTCGTGCTGTCGCTGGTGGCGACGACCACGGTGATGTCGGTACAGGACCGCATCCGCGAGCACGCGGTCCTCAAGACGCTGGGGCTGCGACCGGCCCGCGTCTTCCGCCTGGTGATCGCCGAAAGCGCCCTGACGTGCGCGGCCGGCGGCATCGTCGGCACGGCGGCGGCGCTGGCCGTGCTCGGGTGGAGCGGTCTGGCCGTCGGCGCCGAAGGCGTCACCGTCGCGTTCCGCCCGTCGGTTGCTCTCGCGGGACTGGGGACCGTCGTCTCGCTGGGGACGGGCCTCGTCGCCGGTGTGCTGCCCGCCTGGCAGGCAGCGCGAACGGAGATCGTCCCCGCGCTCCGCGAGGGCTGAGCCCTTCGTTTGAACACTTCCACTGCCGCTGGTTAGAATCGGACCTCGGTGGATTCCCGCGGGTACGCCCCATGCGGGTCTGGGGCGCGGAAGTCGGGTCGTGAGGAAAAATCCCAGATTTCCGGCAAGCGGAATCCGGATGCTTCGATCAGTCAGAAAGGCATTGTCGACACCCACCACCGTCCTGGCACCGGCGGTTCGGACACATTCGGCAGGCCCGTATTTCGCGACGTCAACGATTCACAACCGTGGATCCGGCCCGTCGCCGCCAAGTGCTTAGGAGGTCCGATTCGACAGGGCGTTTGACGCGGAGCGTCCCCGTCGTCGTGCCAACAGGTGCGGCGGGGGGCTGTCTGTTGGTTGAGTCCGGCACGCTACGTAGTGCGGATTTAAATCCGCACTACCAGCGAAGCACCGCCGGATTCCCTCATCCCACGGCAATCCGCCACACGGCACTCGCCGCCCGACAGTGACGGCAAAGCGTGCCATCGGGCCAGGCACGATCCGCACGATCGGCAAATCCCGCAACTTTTTACTTTTTTTTACCCCAAAGACCGTGTTACTCTGTGCAGAAATGTTGCACGGGGTGCGGCTGGTGTTATCCACGCCGCCGGGTTTGTGGGGCTAGAGGCGCATCTATGTCCGGCCGGTCGCCGTTGTCGTCCTGGTTTCGATCCCTATTACCTGGCTGGCGGCCTTCCCAGGCGCCTCTTCGACGAAGGCCGCAGCGCCGGCTGAAATCGCGCAGGCCCGTCCGCGCCGCGTCGGATATGGCGGTCGAGACGCTCGAAGACCGTACCCTGCTGACGCAGCTCATCGACATCCTGCCCAACGACGGCCTCGCCCTGCAGAACGGCGACATCCGTCACGAAGCCCCCACGGAGTTCACGTTCAAGTTCAGCCCCGGTGATTCGATCGATCCCGCCACGGTGGGCGGCATCCAGATCGTCCGCAGCGGCTTCGACGGCACGTTCGGCGATGCCAACGACCGCGCCGTCGCCCCTGGTTTCGTCGGCATCGGCGACCGGCCCAACGAAGTCGTCTTTCGCTTCGCCGAAACCCTGCCCGACGACCGCTACCAGATCACCATTCTCGGCGCCGGATCCGGGCGATTGCAGACGACGCTCGGGGTGCCTTTCAACGGCGGCGTCGATCAGTCGGTCGTGTTCGAGCTGGACCTCGGGGCGCGGGTCGTCGCCGTCGATCCGCAGCCGGTCGTTCGCGAGATCCGTCTCGATGTCGACGACATCTCCCAAATCTCTGACGGCGACACGTTCACGGTTTCCGGCGGGGCGCACGCCGGCATCTCGTCGCAGTTCGGCACCTCGGGCGCGGTGTCAATTGGCTTTACGGCACTCGAGCCGGGCCCGGCGGGCGACCGTATTACGCTCATCGTCAACACGGCGGCGCTGGGCGTGGGGATGCCGCCCGCGGTCAGCGTGACCTCTGTCGCCCTCAACGGAACGACGTACTCCACGATCACCGCGATGCTCAACAGCACCGCGGGCAGCCTCAGCACCGCTCAGGATCTCATCGACGCCATCAACGCGCATCCCGCCGCCCGCACGCTGGTCGCCGGGTTCATCGCGGATGGCGATCCGGCCACCGACATTACCACGCCCGCCACGCAGCCGCGAAATCTGCAGCTCACCGGCGGCGGCGGCTCGGTCACGTTTGAGTTCGATGACGTGACTGCCAACGGCGGAGCGGGCAACGGTGTGATGCCAGGCAACGTCGCGATCAGCTTCGATCCGACCCCCAGCACTGGGGATACGCCCGCGACGCTCGCCGCCCGCATCGAAGCGGTGATCGACAGCACGTCGTCCATTGCGGCCGTCGGCACACCGCTGATTCTCGACGGCGACACCTTCGGCGTCACGCTCCCCGGCGTCGGCACGACCAGATTCGAATTTGACCTGCTGGGTGCCACCCCCGGCGTGCCTGCCGGTGCCATCGCTGACGGCGACTTCTTCATCCTCGACAGCGATCTGTACGAGTTCGACAACGACGCGCAGGCGGCGGCCATCGTCCAGGCTGTCGCCGGCGTCGCGTTGGTCGACGGCGAGAAGTTCACCCTGGACATTGACGGGGCGGGTCCGGTCACGTTCGAGCTCGACAGCAATGTTAGCACGCCCCCGAACGCGGTCGCATTTACCGCTGCGGATACGGCAGAGACTGTCGCGAGCAGTATCGCCGCGGCGATCAACGCTGCGGCGATCGGGGCCTCGGCCCGTGTCGTGGGCGACAAAGTCGTGATCGTCGCCCAGACGCCCGGCGAGAGCGTGGTATACGACGCGCTGACTTCCGGGCTGACGCAACAAGTCCCGGTGGCGACGGTCCCGTTTACGACCTCCGACACGACGGACATCGTCGCGGCGAACATCGAAGCTGCGATCGTCACGGCTGGAGTGAACCCGCTGCGCGACGGCGGGATATTGGATTTTCAGGGAGCCACCGCGCTGGACCTTGAGGGGGTTCCTTCGTTCCAGAGCCTGCTCGGTGCGGTCGGCCTGATTACCGGCAACGTCGGAATCGAGATCCTGCCCCCGGCCACGGCCGTTGACGTGGCCGCTGCCATCGAGGCCGCGTTGACGGCCGTACCAGCAATTGCCGCGTCGGGAGTGACCCGCACCGGCGCGAACCTCACGCTCGCCACGGCCGTCGCGGGCGGCCTCGCACCCAACATCGCGACCATCGGCAGTCGATTCGCCGTCGCGAGGGCGCAAAGCGGCAGCGAAATCTCGCTGACAGGGACGCTCCTCAGCCCCTTCACGCCGCGCATCACGACGACTGCCACCGCCGGCATAACGCTGAGCGATGGAGCCCTCGACCAGCGCGAGAACGTCATCGTCGTCCATTTCAACGAAGACGACCTCGACCAGCAGTCGGCCGAGAATCCTGCCTATTATCAACTGATCGATACGAAAGGCACGCTCGATCACACCGACGATACGGCTCAAACGCCGACCAGCGTGATTTATGACGCCTTGGCCAACACGGCGGTCCTGACATTTGCCGCGAACCTCGCGGCCGCGACGTACAGGGTGCGCGTCGGCGTGGAAGACACGCCGTCGAACAGCGTGATTAACCTCGGCGGGAACATCCTCAATTTCGACGGCCAGGATTTCAGCTTCGTGAACCCGCCGGACACCGTCGGCGACGTCGGGATGTTCCATTACGTCCAGGCGACCAATGACGGCAGCGGCACGAACGTCACGATCTACAACAAGTCCGACGGATCGGTCGCGGTTTCCCAGTTCAATCTCAGCACGCTCGCACTGGGCGCCACGGGCGGGACGCCTTACATCGGCGCCGGCGACCCGATTGTTCTGTACGATCATCTCGCCGATCGCTGGGTGCTGATGGAGTTCGATCCACCGGGTAACGATCGGATTCACATCTTCATTTCAGACACGGGGATTCCTACGGGCAACGGCGCTGACTGGACCCATTACCGCTTCACCGCACCCAATTTTCCCGACTATCCCAAGCTGACGCTGTGGCCGGACGCCTACTTCATCGGCACCAATGAATTCGACAATCCGGTCTACGCGCTGCCGCGGCAACTGATGCTTGCCGGCGCCGGGGGCGACATCACGGCGAACGTCATTCGCAGGACCACGCCCGATCGGCCGTTTTGGCAGCGCAATCACATCATGCCGGCCGATCTCGACGGCAACATGACCCCGGCACCGGGCGCGCCGGGGATTTTCGTGCGTCAGGTGGATGACGAATACACCAATCCCGGCGGCGCCGTCGCCGGCAACGATTTCCTGGAAGTGTGGGAGTTCTCGCCCGATTTCAACACTCCGGGCAATACCACCTACACGATGGCGGCCAACATCCCCATCGCGGACTTCGACTACATTGTCGGTGATGAGTTTTTGCGCGGCGACATCGAGCAACCCGGAACGGGGCTCGAGATCGACTCGCTGCCCCACTACATCATGTGGCGGCTGCAATACCGGAACTTTGGCACGCACGAGTCGCTGGTCGGCAACTTCACGGTCGATGTCGGCGAAGACGGCACGCCTGATGGCGACGGCGGCACGGCGGCCGAACAGGCGGGTGTCCGCTGGTTCGAGCTGCGAAACGTGGGCGCCGGCTGGACCCTGCAACAAGAGGGCGACATCGCACCCGACTCGAACCACCGCTGGATGGCCGCGGCCTCGATGGACGGCGCCGGAAATATCGCGGTGGGTTACAACGTCTCCAGCACGACCGTCTCGCCCGGTATCCGTTACACAGGTCGCCTGGCAAGCGATCCTACGGGCCAGATGCGCCCGGAGAGAGTGCTGGTCGCCGGCAGCGGCTTCAATAACAGCCAACGCTGGGGCGACTACAGTGCGATGAGCATCGACCCCGTCGATGACAGCACGTTCTGGTTCACAGGGATGTACACCGACGGCACCGGCAGGTGGGCGACCCGCATCGGCGCCTTTACGATCGACGACGTGTCTGCGCCGATGATCGACGACGACAATTCGAGCTTCAGCACGTCGATGGACCTGGGCCTGCTGACAGATGCGCAGATCACGATCACTTCGCAGATCGAGCCCCAGCCGATCCCGCTGCCGCCGTTGCCGGGCGGTACCGACGAGCCGGGGCATCGTGAGATTCCCGTCGAGGCGCACATCGGCAGCACGGGAACCAGCCCTGTCCTGCCCGGTCCGATCACGCAGCAGCGCTACAACTTCCAGGAGACAATCGGCGTCGATCCGCAAGGCAATACGCTGTTCAATGCGATTACCGAGGAGCAGAAACAGCGCGCCCGCGAGATCTTCGAGATCTACGCTGACCTCTCCGGCATCGAATTCATCGAAACACCGAACCAGGGCATCCTTGTCGCCACGGGCGACATGCGCGCCGTCGACCCGACGCTGCCGGTCGGTCCCGGCGGCGTCGCCGGCGTGGCCGGCGGCGGCAAAGTCGTCATGGATCCGGCAGATACAGGCCGCAGTCCCGCGGACGACGTTTACGGCGGCGTGTGGATGCGCGTGGCGCTGCACGAAATCGGCCACGCCATCGGCCTCGGACACTCCTACGACATTCCATCAATTCAGGGGGCGGGGCTGACGGGTGAGCCTGTCTTCCCCGGCGATCACGACCGCCTGCACCTCAACCGGCTGTTCCGGCCGGATGCCACCGACATCGACCTCTCCGAATTCAACCTCGCCGAGGCCGGGCTGTTCACGGCGGAGATCTTCGCCGAACGTCTGGGGGCGCCCAGCCTCTTGAACAGTGCGCTGACGCTGTTCCGCGAAACCGGCCCGAGCGTGTTCGACGTCATCGCCCGCAACGACGATTACTTCTCGAACGACGCCTTCATCGAGCTGGCCCTGGAAGCCGGACGCTACTTCGTCGGCGTCACCAGCACCGGCAACCTCGATTACGATCCCAATGTTTCCGACACCGGCTCCGGCGGCACCACCGACGGCAGTTACGAGCTGCGGCTCAACTTCCTCCGCACGCCCAATGCCGATCCCCTGATGCGTCAGGTGCTGCTCGACGAGACCGGCACGGTGTTCGACGGCGATGCCGACGGCGTCCCCGGCGGCGTATTCGACTTCTGGTTCCAGGCCTCCGACAACACCGCCGGCAACACCGTCTTCATCGACAAGGCCGCCCAGACCTCTTCGACCGCGGCCTTGGGCGGCAGCAGCGATCCCGTCACGTTCCGCGTCGCCGACGCCGGCGTCTTTCCTTCTGCCATGCCCTTCCGCATCCTCGTCGACTCCGAAGAGCTGGAAGTCACCGGCGTCAATCAAACGACGACGATCGCATCAGTCGGAGGCATCGCTGCGACCGGCAACACGGTCACGTTCGACGTCGACGATGCCAGCTTGCTGCCGACGGCGACGCCCTTCGACATCCGCATCGACAACGAAGAGTTGCGGGTGACCAGCGTCGCCGGCAACACGCTGACGGCGTTGCGCGCCGTGAATGGCACGACCATCGCCGCCCATGCCTTCGGGGCCACGGTCTCCAGCGTCGACGATACGCTGACCGCCACCCGCGCAGTGAACGGCACGACCGCCTCCGCCCATGCGGCGGGCGCGACGGTCCGCGGCGCCGGCGGTACCGTCGCCAACCCGTTCTCGCAGATCGACGACGCGCTTGTAGCGGTGACGGCTCGCAACGAAGACGGCAGCCCGCTCAACGACGTCGACCTCGTCCGCATCGTCGGCAACGGCGGGGACGATGCGAACCTCAGCACGCCGGATGACGCCCGGCCGTACCTCATCGGCTTCGACGACAGCTTCAATTTCCTCGAGGACAGCGACGCCAATCCCAACGGGACGCAGAACCTGGAGGTCCCGCAGGGCGTGACGCTGGTGATCGATCAGGGCGCCGTGCTCAAGCTGCAGAACGCCATCATCGACGTGGGCAGCTCGTCTGACCTGGTCGACCGGTCGGCCGCGGCGCTGCAGGTTCTCGGCACGCCCGCCAATCAGGTCTTCTTCACGTCGCACCGCGACGACTCGATCGGCGGCGACACCGACGGTCTGTCCGGCGGTGCGATCGGCGGCGACTGGGGCGGCCTCGTCTTCCGCGCCGATTCCGATCTGGAAGCGGCCGGCATCTTCTTGAGCGCCGTCACACAGGCCGACATCAGCTTCGGCGGCGGAGAGGTCTTCGTCGATTCGTTCTCCGGGATCTTCAGCCCGATCCACATCGACGGTGCGCGGCCCACCGTGTCGTTCAACACCATCACAAACAGCGCCGACGAAGCGATGTCGGCCGACCCCAACAGCTTCGACGAAACTATCCGCGGCAACCGCGACGCGACGCTCAGCAGAGTCGGCCCCGACATTCACGGCAATCGGCTGGTCGACAACTCGCTCAACGCGCTGTTCGTCCGCATCGAAACGCTGTTCGGCGAGCCGATCGACGTCGTCACCGTTCCCGCCCGGTTCGACGATACCGATATCGTCCACGTCATTACCGAAAACCTGCAGATCGCCGGCAATCCCGGCGGACCGATCCTTACGGGCGGCGTCCTGACGGCCCGCGAAAGCGGCCGGCTGCGGATCGACGCCGGCACGATCATGAAGCTTGGCGCGGCGCGCATCGAAGGCGAGCACGGACACTCCAACTTTATCGCCGAAGGCACCACCGCCCATCCGGTCGTGCTGACGTCGATTTTCGACGACCGCTACGGCCGCGGCGGCACGTTCGACACCAATGACGACGGCAACTTCTGGTTGCCCGGCAATCCGGATAGTGCGCAAAGCCCCAACCCGCGCGACTGGGGCGGGATCATCCTGAATGCTGCCTCCCGAGCCAGCATCGACCATGCCGTCATCGCCTTCGGCGGCGGACTGGTGCCCATCGAGGGCGGCTTCGACAACTTCAATGTCATCGAAGCCAGCCAGGCCGACCTGCGACTCACCAACAGCCGGCTGGAGAACAACGCCGCCGCCGGCTCGCAGTCGGCCCGCAACGGCCGCGGCCGCAACGATGAGGCCACGCTGTTCGTCCGCGGTTCGCAGCCGATCATTGTGGGCAACACGTTCCTCGACAACGAGGGCTCGATCCTCAGTATCAACGCCAACTCGCTCAAGTCGGATATCAACCGCGATCTGGGCCGCAGCACCGGACCAGTCGAGTTCATTGCCGACCCTGCCAGCGGCGATCTCCTGTTCCCCGACAACCGCGGGCCGCTCGTCCGCCTGAACGTCTTCCAGGGGAACGATCTCAACGGCATGCGGATTCGCGGTGAAGAGCTGACCGTGGAATCCGTCTGGGACGATGCCGACATCGTCCACGTGCTCCGCGACGGCGGCGGCTACTCCTCAGAAGTCATCGCGCCCAACTTCCACACGTTGGGCGGCCTGAGGCTCCAGAGCTCCCCCGGCGCCAGCCTGGTGATTAAGCTGGAAGGCACGGACGCCGGCTTCACGGCCACCGGCTTCGACTACGACCGCCAGGCCGACCTCGCGCAGGGACTGGACATCGACGACCGCATCGGCGGCATCGTGCAGATTGTGGGACAGCCGCTGCACCCCGTCGTCCTGACGGCGCTGGCCGATGACTCCATCGGCGCCGGCTTCCGGCCCTTCGACGGCCTGCCGCAGAACGATACCAACAACGACGGCTCGGCCACGTCGCCCGCGGCGGGCGCCTGGCGCAGCGTGCGACTCGAGGAGTTCAGTCACGATCGCAACGTCGAGATCGTGAACGAGCTGGAGCGGCCGCTGCTGCGGCACCGGAACCCGTCGCTGGGCGACGGCGACATCAATGCCATCCCCCGCGATGCCCAATTTCTCGGGCAGTTGGCGCCGAACGTCGAGAGCGGCGACGAAAACCGCCGGCTGGGCTTCGAGGTCAACGGCTATATCGCGGCCGACGACCCCGGCGACGTCGACGTTTACAGCTTCAATGCCAACGCCGGCACGCAGGTCTGGCTCGACATCGACCGCACGGACCCGACGCTGAATGCCGTCATCGAGCTGGTCGATCCACTGGGCCGGTTGCTCGCGCGGTCGTCCACGCCCACGCCCAATAATACGTCGGTCCAAAGCTTCGCCATGGGCCCGAACCCGGCGGCCATCGTGGGCGTTTTGACCGCCGATCCGCTGGGCGGCGGCGACTTCTACACCGCGAACCCCAACGATCCAGGTCTACGGATCGTGCTGCCCGGCGTCGAGGGCCGGCTCAACATCTATCACGTCCGCGTCCGCAGCTTCTCGAACGATCTGAGCGTGCGCGACGGCGGCCTGACGAGCGGCAACTACCAGCTC
>JAHWKJ010000604.1 GCA_019347905.1 Planctomycetota bacterium | reverse complement strand
CCGCTGGAGAGCACTTTGGCCGTCAGCAGCTCATCATCGGGCGAGCGGCCGATGCAGTCGGTGAACGTCCCGCCGACGTCGATCCAGAATTCCCAGGGCATGGAGGGTCGAGAGACGAGGGTCGAGGGTCGAGATTCAGAAGCCCACCGGTTGCAACCGATGGGCTTGGCAAGCGTGGTCAACAATTGCGGCAGTCGCTACGATGCGCCCGGTGGGCCGGAGGGAACCTGCCGACGCGGTTTCGTGTCGATCTTTCGTCCGATTTCCGCGCCCGCGCTTTCGCCGCCGACGGAGACCGCATGACCGAGCGTCGCATCCTCGTCACCGCCGCCTTGCCCTACGCCAACGGGCACATCCACCTGGGGCACCTGGTCGAGTATATCCAGACCGACATCTGGGTGCGCTTCCAGAAGCTCCGGGGGAATCGCTGCATCTACATCTGTGCCGACGATACGCACGGCACCGCGATCATGATCCGCGCCCGCCAGGAAGGCACCAGCGAAGAGGCCCTGATCGCCGCCATGCGCGAGGCCCACATCCGGGATTTCGCCGGCTTCGACATCGAGTTCGACAACTACGGCTCGACCCACAGCCCCGAGAACCGCGCGCTGTGCGAGGAGTTCTGGCGGGCGGTGACGGCGGCGGACCTCGTCGTCGAGAAAGATGTCGAGCAGCTTTACGACCCGGTGGCCGAGACCTTTCTGGCTGACCGCTTCGTGAAAGGGACGTGCCCTTCATGCAAGACGCCGGACCAGTACGGCGACCATTGCGACAAGTGCCTCTCGACATATTCGCCCACCGACCTCATCGATCCGCGGAGCACGCTCTCGGGCGCGACGCCGGAGCTTCGCAGCGCCCCCCACAAGTTCATCCGGCTCGAAAAGCTGCACGACTTTCTCGACGGCTGGACGCAGAGCGGCGAGCACCTGCAGCCGGAAGTCGCCAACTACCTCAAAGGCCACTTCCTCGGCACACCGGGCGACGAGCACAACCCCCGCAAGGAACTCCGGGACTGGGACGTCACGCGGCCGCCCAAGTACTTCGGCTTCGAGATTCCCGACTTCCCCGGCAACTACTGGTATGTATGGTTCGACGCGCCGATCGGCTACATCGCCTCGACCCGCCAGTGGTGCGAACGGCACGGAGAAGATTTTGATACGTGGTGGCGGAGTCCCGCGAGCGAGATTCACCACTTCATCGGCAAGGACATCACCTACTTCCACACGCTGTTCTGGCCCGGCATGCTGAAGACGGCCGGCTACAACCTGCCGGAGAAGGTCCACATCCACGGCTTTCTGACCGTGGCCGGCGAGAAGATGTCGAAGTCGAAAGGCACATTCGTGCTGGCTTCGACATATTCAAAGCATCTCGACCCGGCGTACCTGCGATACTACTACGCCAGCAAGCTCGGCCCGCGGCTGGACGACCTCGATCTGAACCTCGAAGAATTCGTCACCAAGGTCAACAGCGACCTGGTGGGCAAGGTCGTGAACCTCGCCAGCCGCAGCGCGAAGTTTCTGGAAGGCCAGCGGCTGGCGGAGAGATACCCGGACGACGGCGGCCTGTTCGAGGCCGGCGCCGCTGCAGGCACGCGGCTGGCGGAACTGTACGAGGCGTGCGATTACAACTCGGCCATGCGCGAGGTGATGGCACTCGCCGACCGGGCCAATCGTTACGTCGATGAACAAAAGCCCTGGGACCTGCGGAAGGATAGCGAGCGCCGCGCTGAGCTGATCGACGTCTGCACGGTGACACTAAACCTGTTCCGGCAACTCGGCGTGTATCTGGCGCCGGTGCTGCCGCGGCTGGCGCGGCAGACGGCCGAGTTGCTCGGCCGGCCGATCGAGCACTGGAGTGATTCGCAGCGGCCACTGCTGGGCACGTCCGTGGCGAAGTTCGAGCACATGCTGACCCGGATCGATCCGAAGCAGGTGGACGCGATCATCGAAGACAGTAAACAACCCGAAACTGCAGCCCCAACCGACGCGACGACAAAGGCCTCGCGCGGGGACGACGGCCCGGAAGCATTGGCGAAAGAGCCGCTGACGGCCGAGCACTGCACGTTCGACGAATTCGTGAAGGCCGACATGCGCGTGGCCCGCGTCGTCGAGGCCCACAACGTGCCCGAGGCCGACAAGCTCCTGAAGCTGGTCCTGAGCCTGGGCGGCGACGAGCGCCGCACCGTCTTCGCCGGCATCAAGAGCGTCTACAAGCCCGAAGATCTCGTGGGCCGGCTGGTGGTTTGCTGCGCGAATCTCGCCCCGCGGAAAATGCGCTTCGGCGTCAGCGAAGGCATGGTCCTCGCCGCCGGCGCCGGCGGACAGGACATTTACCTCTTGAACCCGGACGAAGGCGCCAAACCTGGCATGCGCGTGCACTGAGAAAAGTCGAGGGTCGAGAGTCGAGAGCCAGAAAGGCCGTTTCCTGCCGCCGGCTCGATCGACGCTTCTTCTCTGCTCCGGCCCTCGACTCTCGACCCTCGACTCTCGACCCTCCCATGCCCCGCTTCTCCATCGGCATCGACCTCGGCACGACCAACAGCGTGCTGGCCTATGCCGATCTGTCCGGCGACGAGCCGCAGATCGGCGTGCTGCCGGTGCCTCAGCTTGTCGCCGCCGGCACGCTGGAGCCGCATGCAAGCCTGCCGTCCTTCGCGTATCTGGCGACGGCGGACGAAACGAAATCGAAAGCGTTTGATCTGCCGTGGGCGAAGAAGCGTAACTTCGCCGTCGGCCGTTATGCGCGGAAGCAGGCGGCGGAAGTGCCGCAGCGGACGATCGGTGCGGCCAAGAGCTGGCTGGCCCACAGCCGCGTCGACCGCCGGCAGCCGATCCTGCCGTGGAACGCTCCCGAAGACGTGCCGAAGATCTCGCCGGTGACGGCTTCGCAGCGCTATCTCGAACACCTCGCCGGCGCGTGGCAGCAGGCGTATCCCGACGCTCCGCTGGCCGAACAGCGCGTGGTGCTCACCGTGCCCGCGTCTTTCGATGCGGCGGCCCGCGAGCTGACCCGCGAGGCCGCGATCGCCGCCGGCCTCTCCGAAGATCTCGTGCTGATCGAAGAGCCGCAGGCCGCCGTCTATGCGTGGCTCGTTGCGACGGGCGAGCGCTGGCGGCGGATGCTCTCGGTGGGCGAAGCGCTGCTGGTCTGCGACGTCGGCGGCGGCACGACCGACCTCACGCTGGTCGATGTCGCGGAAGAAAAGGGCGAGCTGGTCCTGGAGCGCCGGGCCGTCGGCAACCACCTGCTCGTCGGCGGCGACAACATGGACCTCGCGCTGGCCCACTACGTCGCCGGGCTGTTCGAGAAGAAAGGCGTGAAGCTCGATCCCTGGCAATCGGTTGCGCTGTGGCATGCCTGCCGCGACGCCAAGGAAGCGCTGCTCGCCGAAGACGGACCGGAAACGCATCCGGTGAGCGTGCTGGGCCGCGGCAGCCGACTCCTGGGCGGAACGGTCTCCGTCGACGTGGACCGCCGCGAAGCCGCGCGACTGCTCGTCGACGGCTTCTTCCCGCAGTGCCCGCTCGATGCCGTGCCCGAGCGACGGCGGATGTCGGGCTTTCAGGAGATCGGCCTGCCGTTCGAGCACGACACCGCCATTACGCGGCACCTGGCGGCGTTCCTCACGGCTCACGGCGAGAAGAAGTCGAAGCCGGCGCGGCCGACACACGTGCTGTTCAACGGCGGTGCCTTCAAGGCGGCGGTCTTTCGCGAGCGGCTGTTGGAAGCGGCTGCCGAATGGTTTTCGGGTAAGCCGCCGGAGATGCTCGCCGGCCTCATGGATCTCGACTTCGCCGTCGC
>JAHWKJ010000603.1 GCA_019347905.1 Planctomycetota bacterium | reverse complement strand
CGACGGTCGCAACCTCCGCGGTAACAGCCTGGAGTACGCGGTGGACCTGATCGCCGGACCCGTGGGCGAAGGCCTCACGCTGCGGGTGCTGCGCGACGGCCGCTCCCACCTGGTGACGCTGGCCCGCGCCCGCGTGCCGATCTACAGCGTCAGCGACGTGCGACTGCTCGGCGCCGCCGACCGCGTCGGTTACATCAAGCTGGACAAGTTCTCCGCCAGTTCCGTGGAAGAAATGGACCGGGCGCTGTGGCAGTTGCACCAGCAGAACATGCAGTCGTTGATCGTGGACGTGCGCGGCAACCCCGGCGGTTTGCTCACGACCGCAATCACTCTGTCGGACAAGTTTGTGCCGGCCGGCGAGATCGTCTCGACCCGCGGCCGCACCGCCGGCGACAACTCCTCGCAGTCGGCCACGTGGGCCAACACCTGGAAGGTGCCGCTGGTCGTGCTGGTGGACGGCGACAGCGCCAGCGCCAGCGAGATCTTCGCGGCGGCGATCCAGGAGAACGGCCGCGGCGTGGTCGTGGGCGAGCGGTCGTATGGCAAGGGTACCGTGCAGACGCACTTCCCGCTGCGAAGCGTTGCGGGGAACCTGCGGCTGACGACGGCGAAGTTCTACTCGCCCCGCGGCCGCGCGATGGCCGGCAGTGGCGTCGAGCCGGACGTGGCCGCGGCCGACCGCGACAACAATCTCAAGACCGACGAGGCGCTCGATGTCGCGCTGAACGTCGCGAAGACTCCGCAAGTCCGCGAGCTGGCCGAAACCAGCGGCACCCGCCGCACAACGCCAGCCAATGTGTGGGAAGGCCTGTCGCTGCGGTAGCCCAGTGTGAACGGCCGCGCGTCCCGCTGGGACGCGGCTAAACGGACGACCTCTGACCTCTGACCTCTGACTTTTGACCTCTGACTTCCCTGACGATCCGGGACCGCTGTCCGACACCATGAGTTTGGCATCCTGGTCCCGGCCCGGCTCCCCGTGTGCGTGTGTTCGGTTGGCGAATCGCTTCAAGTTCCGTCACCACCCTCTGCCCGCCCCGGAACGAAGCGCTCAGTCGGCCGAACCCGCCGCGGGGAGTTTCTCATTACGTCAACGTCCGGAGCCGCGCCTGCGGGCCGCCTCGAGGAACGACTGCAACAGGATTTGTGCGGCCAGTTTGTCCAGCCGGGCTTTGCGCTTTTTACGGCTGAGGTCCGCCGCCAGCAGGTGTTCTTCGGCAATCGACGTCGAGAGCCGCTCGTCGTGAAAGCGCACCGGCAATTCCGTCGCCTCGGCGGCCCAGCGGCCGAACTCGCGAGCGTGGCGGGCCGTCTCGCCTTCTTCGCCGCCCATGTGCAAGGGCAGGCCCACGACGATGCCGACGATGCCGTAATCGGCGGCCAGTTGCCGCAGGCGGGCGGCGTCGCGGACGTCTGTGGTGCGCGTCAGCGTTTCGATCGGGCTGGCGATGGTCCATTCGGGAGTCGAGACGGCAACACCAATCCGCTTCGTGCCGTAGTCGAGCGCCATCAGCCGGCCTTCGATGGGGAAGTCTTCGTCCCGCTCCGCGCGTTCAGGCTGTGGCCTGTCGGCGGGATGTTCAGAGGAAGCGCTCATGGCCCTGCCTCTCGATTTCGGCGACGAGGCGGCGGAGGCCGTCTTCGTCACTCTTGTGCGCGACGAGCGTGGCGTCGGGCGTGTGGACGACGATCAGGTCCTGGACGCCAAGCGTCGCCACCAGGTGGCCGGCATCCGTGGAGCGGACGATGCAGCCGCGCGTGTCGAGACCGTCGTGGATCGCGTCGATCGTGTTGCCGTCGTCGTCGGTCCCCAGCAGCCGCATGAGCGCCCGCCAGCTTCCGACGTCATCCCATTGGAACGTCGCCTCGCGTACGAGCACGCCCTCGGCCCGCTCCAGCACGGCATAGTCGATGGAGATCGAGTTCATCTGCGGAAACTCGCGGGCGAGCGCCTCCGTCCAGCTCTCCGTGCCGATCGCCGGCCGCAAAGCGTCGAGCTGTGCGTGCATCTCCGGCTCGTACATCTCGAGGGCGGCGAGAATCCGTTCGGCCCGCCACACGAAGATCCCGCAATTCCACAGAAAGCGGCCGCTGCTCTGGTAATTGGCGGCGGTCGTGTAGTCGGGCTTCTCCCGGAACGACTCGACGCGGAAGGTGCGCTCCTCGCCGCCCGCCAGCGCCTCGCCGCGCTCGATGTAGCCGAAGCCGGTCGCCGGGTACGTCGGCGGCACGCCAAACAACACCAGGGCCTCGGGCTCGCGTGCGACGACATCGACTGCACTTTCGACGGCGCTGCGGAACTCGGCCGGCGGCTCGATGACGTGGTCGGCCGGCATCACCAGCATCACAGCGTCTGCATCTTCAGCCAGCAGCCGAATCGCCGCCAGGCCAATGCAGGGCGCGGTGTTGCGGCCGCAGGGCTCGATCAGCAATCGGTCCCGAGGCAGCTCCGGAAGCTGCAAGCGCGTTTCATCGGCATGTGCCGCACCGGTGACGAGCCACGTGCGGTTCGGCTCGATCCAGCCCGCGAGCCGGTCGCAGGTGGCCTGGATCATCGCCCGCGGCCCGGCCAGCCGCAGCAGTTGCTTGGGCCGATCCCGCCGGCTCTGCGGCCAGAACCGCGTCCCGCTCCCCCCGGCCATGATCACGGCGTGCAGCATGGCGGCCGTCGGTCTTTGGCACAGTCGATCATGTGATCTGGAGCTGGCGGTGCAGCCTCCATTTTTCAGCAGAAAGCGGGAAGCCGCCGTACGCCTTTACGGTCGATGAATTGCGGGCATAGTCCTGAATCCCCTCCCGCCAGATCTCGAACAGTGGATTCGCCGCCAGGAATGTACTCACCAACTCGTCGGCAGGCACAATCTCGGAAAGGCCGCTCTCTTCCGGCTCATCGAGTGCCACATGCTTTGCTTTCAGTTCAAGAAGTTCATTCACCCATGCGTCGAATGCTTCTTGCGCCAGTTGCGCCGCATCGGCTTCAAGTCGATCCTTCCGTCGCTGGAGAGAAGATTCTGTCAATCGAAGCGCATCCGAACCGGGATCGGCGGCCAGCCTACGTCGAGCCTCCGCCAATAGGGCTGATGTCTCCCGCAACTGTCCGCGAATCGTGAATAATATATCGCCCCTGTCTGCACTCATGTCGTCTCCCCTTCCAGCTTGATCACCGCGATGCCCTTCAGCGAGTTGTCTCGGCCGAATCCCCACTGGCGAAGCCAGTAGGCATACATGTACTCGCCGAACCAGTAGTCAGGATGCGACTCCGGCCATTCAAGCAGGAGATAGGTGTCGCAGCGGTGCGACTCCGCCAAACCGCTCGCCAGCCAGTCGACAGCCGCCCGTTCCTCCAATGTCCAGTCGTCACAGCTACTCGCCTGCCGTCGCAGAACCACGTCGACATCGTCAGGGTCCAACTTCTCGGTCACAAAACTCCCACCGATCCAGAGTTCGCCTCTCACGCCCGACGAGCGAAGTCGAGTCGCGATGTCTTCCAAGCTGTGCATCAGTTCGGCGCGAGTTGTCGATTCCGGAAAGCCATCCACACACAACGTGTGCAACTGCGCCAGATCCAACTCATGCCGCCCGATCGGCAGCAGCGCGGGAAACTCGCCGATGCGGGCCTGGTGCGACTTGCCTTCCATGCCCAATCATTGTAGCAGCATTTTCGCTGCGATCACGGCACTAGCATCAGGCGAGAGCATCCCGATAGAACTTCGCCCCGGCCGCGATGGCTTCCGGGAGTTTGTCAGGGAAGCGGCCGCCGGCTTCGGCCATGTCGGGGCGGCCGCCGCCGCCACCGCCGACGATCTTG
>JAHWKJ010000602.1 GCA_019347905.1 Planctomycetota bacterium | reverse complement strand
CGCCCCCCCCTCTTCCACCGGTGGTGCGGGGGGGCCGGGGGCCGGGGGCCCCGCCGCGGCGCCCCGCGCCGGGGGGGGGGTGTTTTTTTAAAAACATTAAGGGGCGGGCGCCGGCCCCCCCCCCCCCACGTTGGGGGGGGGGGGGGGGCGCCCCCCCGCCGCGATGATGTCGTGTCACCATTCGAGACCCCCCCTAACCCCCCCTTAGGAAGGGGGGGAGACGGAGGCGCGGCGTCACGGTGCAGGAATGGATGCCCGCCGGGGTAGAGCGGCGCGTCATCGGACAGCGGCGCCAGCTCGCGGAACTCCTCGGCCCCGTCGTCCCACGCGACCAGCCCGTGGCGATAGACCGTCAGCGGCGGGTCGATCTTCACGTAGTGCCCGTAGAGCCGTTCGCTGCCGGCTGCATCCGGCAGCACAACCAGGCCGTCCAGCCACGTCGGTCCGTCGCCGGGCATGCGGCAGGTCTCCTTCGCGAAGCCATCTTCGGCGATAAAGTACGAGAGGTTCACGCCCACCGACGGATCGAGGCCGCCGTCCGCCGGCAGCGGCGACGTGGCGCCGGGCATGTGGAAGTTCCCGAGCGGATACCGCGGCCGGTTCGTATCACCCCAGAACCAGTGGATGCGGCCGCGGTAGACGACTGCCTGCACGCTGTCGGAGCCGCTGACCTGTGCATTGAGCAGCGGCTTCTCGATCGGCGGTTCTTCACCCACCAGCACCGTATCGCGATAGATGCCCTCGCCGGTGACGCGGTACAGCCGCTCGGCGATGTTCAATCGCTTGATCTTGAGCGTCGCCTCTCCGCGGGCCGTGACCTTCAGCGCCTTGCCGCGGAAGCCGAAGCCGTCCTTGGGAAACTCGTGGCCGTGGCTCGACACGTGGAAGAACACCGTCGATCCCATCAATGCCGGGTCGTCGAAGGCGACGAGGCCCGCAGAATCGGTGACGTAGCGGACGCCGGCGGTGGTCTTGAGCTCCACCAGCGGCACGCCGCGGCCCGTGGCTTCGTCGACGATGCGGATGGTGAAGAACCGCCGCGTCGCGTTATCCGCATTTCCCCCCCTTACTAAGGGGGGGCCAGGGGGGGTCGCCGACGCGCGTTGTGCGTCCTGCGAATCACCCCCCCTAGCCCCCCCTTGGCAAGGAGGGGAACCAGAAGGCGCTGCCGCGAGCAGCAGCATAAGGAGCGTGAAAGTCCGCGCGCGGCGCGTCATCCGATCAATTCCTCAATCACCGGCCCGTCCGCGATCCGCACGGGCCGGCCGTCGGAGGTGTGCAGTTCTCGCGATGGATCGATTCCCAGCAGCGTGTAAATTGTCGCAGCCAGCTCGGCGGGCGTCACCGGGCGTTCGGCCGGACTTTCGCCCGCGGCATCGCTCGCGCCGAGCACCTGTCCGCCCCGCACGCCGCCGCCGGCCACAAGCACGCTGAACACCCGCGGCCAGTGGTCGCGCCCGCCCTGTGTGTTCAGCTTCGGTGTGCGGCCGAACTCGCCCATCACCACGACGAGCGTCTCATCGAGCATTCCTCGCTCCTTCAAGTCGCCGATGAGCGCCGAGACCGCCAGGTCGAGCGACGGAATCAGTCCCACGGGCGTCTGCGCCCCGGTGTAGCCGTCGCGCAGCCGCGTGACGGCGTCCGCATGCGTGTCCCAGCCCCGATTGTTGACGGTGACGAACGGCACGCCGCGCTCGACGAGCCGCCGGGCCAAAAGGCAGCTCTGGCCGGCCATTTTCGTCTTGCGGCCGTAGCGGTCGCGAAGGGCCGCCGGCTCCTCGTCGACATCGAAAGCCCGTTTCGCTTCGGCCGATGTCACCAGCCGGTAGGCCTGCTCGAAGCCGGCATCTCCGGGGGCCTGCGGGTTCGCATCGAGCGAACGGCCGCGCCGGTCGAGCGCCTGGAGAAACTCGCGGCGGCGGTCGATCCGCCGCGACGTCACGCCGGGATAGAAATCGAGGTCGCGGACCTGGAAACCCTGCCGCGCCGGATCGTCGCCGACCTCGAACGGCCCCGCCGACTCCGGCAGAAAGCCGCGCCCGCTGAACTTCGCGCCGCCGACGCGATGATCGGGCACGGCGACGAACGGCGGCAGCACGCTCCGCCCCGTGCGCACGTGCGCCGCCACGGCCCCGAAGGCCGGGTACTCCAGCACCGGCGTCGGCTTGTAGCCCGTCAGCAGGTAATGCGTACCAAAGTTGTGCTCGCCCAGCGGCGAGGTGACCGAACGGACGAGCGCGGCGTCGCCCAGTATCGCGGCCGTGTTTGGCAACAGGTCGCAGACGGCCACACCTGGAACCGCCGTGGAAACGGTGCCGAACGGCCCGCGGACTTCCTGCGGGGCGTCGGGCTTGGGATCGAACGTCTCCAGATGGCTCGGCCCGCCGTCGAGCCAGACGAGAATGCACGACTTCGCCCGCGGCGGCGGGGCCGGCCGCACCGCGTCCTCCGCGGCCGCCCGCCGCCGGAGCACATCGGGCGCTCCGAGACCGAGAGCGGTCAATGCGCCGATGGCCAGCGCATCGCGCCGGTTGACGGCGCTGCGTCGCAGGTGAGGAACACGACGTCGCTGACAGTCGCCGTAGAGCTTTGTGCGATTCATTGCGGTTTCCCGTTTTGCGACTGTTCGCGGAGCAACTCAATCTCGGCTTCGAGCAGTGCCGCTTCGGCTTCGAGCATGAGGTGCATGCCTTCAGTGCCGATTTCGACGCGTTGTCGTGCCTCTTCGTGCAATGACTTCAGGATTTGGACCTGTTTGCGCCTCAGATCGATTCGTCGCTGCGGGTCGACGGCGAGTTCAAGATCTGCCTGCAAGGCGCGCTTGCGAGCATGCAGCAGCGCCTCGAAGCTCGCATTTCCAGCGCGATACCGCGCTTCGAGCGCCCCGACCAGTTGCTCAAGGACGTCGCGCCGCTGTCGCTGGAGACTGATCACGTTGGTGCGTGGCGGTTTGACGGCCGGCTGGCTCCGCGCGTCTGACGGAACGATAAACAGCCCCAGCCCGAGGCCGACAAGGACACCGCTACCCAGCATCTTAGCGTTCATTCGTTTGATCCTCATTTGTCAAATGCGTCAGTGGTTCGTCGTGAACTCGCGGCACGAGAGCAGGCTCCAGAAGAGGTCTTCCCACATCAGTTGGCGCTCCTCTTCGTCGCCCGCGGTCGTAAGACGAGTGCGCCAGAAGTCGCGTTCTTCGTCGCTGGGCAGTCGGCTCAGCGTCCGCAGGTATGCTTCTTCGAGTGTACTGCCGTCGTCGGCACCGGCACGGAGTCTCGTCTGCAACCAGCCCTCCGCGGCCGCGAGCCTTCGGTTCAGCAGCGGGCCGTTCAGCACATGCAGCGTCTTAGAGAGGCTCCCGGCCGCACCTGCGCCGACTTCGCAGGAATCGGTGCGATCGCAGCGGCCGAGTATGTCCAGTGCGGGCGAGGCGATCGTCGGTGAAAAGTGCTGGATCGCCCGTGTGCCAGCCGGCTCGTCGCCGTAGGCTTCCGGAACGCCCGTCGCGTCGCTGATGGCGTCGGCCAGCACTTCGGCCTCCAGCGGCCGCACAAGGGCGTGCGAATAGAACATTTCGTCGGCCGCGTTGCCGGCGAGCGTGCGGGCCGAACGGCCGTAGGCGTCGCTGGTCGCGATCAGCCGCAGCGTGCGGCGAAAGTCGCAGCCGTGTTCGACGAAGTCGCGGGCCAGGACATCCAGCAACTCCGGATGCGTGGCGGGGTTCGTCTGGGCCAGGTCGTCCACCGGTTCGACAAAAGCGCGGCCCATCATCCACCGCCACAGCCGGTTGACCATGGCACGCGCGAAGTACGGGTT
>JAHWKJ010000601.1 GCA_019347905.1 Planctomycetota bacterium | reverse complement strand
TCATTGGTCATTGGTCATTGGTCATTGGTCATTGGTCATTGGTCATTGGTCATTCATTGTCAGCCTCGGTTTCCGCCTCCGCGCCGTCCGCGCTCTCGCCGCCGCCGTCGTCGCTGCCGAACAGGTTGGGCGTCTGACCGCGGTTGCCGATGCGGGCCTGCGAGCGAACCAGCGCTTCGCCGCCGGAGACCTCGGGCCGCTCGTAAACGCGGCCTGCGCGGGGCAGCGCGTCCAGCTCGATGCGGCCGGGCAGATTGTGTTGCTTCTCCGCCTGCACCAGCATTTGCGCGATGTCGGGGTAGGTGGCGCCCAGCTCCGCCGCCGCGCGGATCACGTCGGCCACGCGGGTCGAGACCGTCCGCCTTTGATCGAGCTGGCCGACGGCGAAGCGGCTGAGTGTCACCGTGTCGTCGCCCGCCCGCGCGTTCACCCACACGCGCGACCCCGCCTGCACCGCCAGCGGCGTGCGGAATCGCTGGTCGGCCCCGAAAACCGCGACTTCCGCCTTCAGCCGCCGCGTGAGGTGGATCATCGGCTCGCCTTCCACATCGAGCACGTGCAGCATGAATTCGTCGTTCAGCTTCTCGCCGCGGATGAACGGATCGTTGGGATCGAGCGTCGTGAGCGCCCGCAGCGCTCCGTAGCGGGTCTCGGCGCTCGTGCCGTTCAAAAGCTCGCGGAGCGCCATGTTCGCTTCGGCCGATTCCACCGCCGCCATTGCCGCGAAGGCGAACACGCGAAACGCCGGCTCCTCGCGGGCGGCCTCCGCCAGCGCCGGGATGCCCGCCGCATCACCCAGATAGGCGAGTGCCGAAGCCGTGTGGAACCGCACTTCCAGGCTGGGGCTTTTGAGGCCCGTCTTCAATACGGGGATCGCTTCGGGACCAATGGCCTCCAGTTCCAGCGCCGCCGTGCGCGACGTCTCCGGCACGGCCAACTGGTCCTTCAGCCGCGCGAGCCGCACGCCGCGGGCCACGTCCGACTCCTGAAACGCCATGTGCCGGATGACCTGCAGGTAGCGCGGATAGTTGTCCTTGTAGCGCGGCAGCACCTTCAGCTCGATGCGTTTGTTGGTCTTGGCGTCGGCCAGCGGTTCGCGGAGGCCATACGCGTTGTAGCCGAAGAACCGCTTGCCGATCTGGTCGGCGATCTGCATCGCGTTGCGGAAGCTGACGTAATCGCTGCGCAGGTGCAGGGCCAGGTCGCGTTCTTTGAGCGAAACGCCGCCGCCCAGCACGCGTCCGCGGCGAAGCACGCCGGCCAGCGAGGCCTCGTCGCCTTCGCCGGTCGAAATCAGCACCGGCCCCGACGCCTGGGCATAGACATGCCCTTCCAGCACGCCTTCGCCGGGGACGAGCGCCTGCTCGGCCAGAAACGTCGCCATCAGCCAGCCGCCGTTGAGGCTGGTCGTCTCGCTGTCGCCGGGCACTCGGACCTCGACGTCAAACCGCTCGCCCTTGCGGACCAGCGGCGGCAGGTACGCCCGCACCACCACCAGGGCCGTGTTGGGCGACCGCAGAATCGAGTTGGGATCCTTGATGTTGCGGCGGCGCATTTCTTCCAGCATTTTTTCGCGGTAGACGGAAGGCGGCGGATCGCTGCCGGTCCCGTCCAGCCCCGTCACGAGGCCCACGCCCTCCAGCACGATTACGTTCAGGCCCGTCACGCTGACGCGATCGCCGATCATCGGCGTCTCGAGTTCCGTGGCGAGGGTTTCGGCCGACTCCCCGTCCTCGGGACTCTGCGAGCGAGCCGCAAGCGGCCGGAACGCCGTCCACGTCGAGGGACTCCACGACAGCCCCGTGCACCCGCACGCGGCGAGCAATCCAAAGGCGGCAAGCGTTTTCCAGTACATGGCAGAACTCCAGGCGGAACGTCCCGCCGGCCGACGGCGGCGCACGATCCCGTTGCGGCCCGGCGACACAGTCGCGAGAGCCGCGTGAAGCGGAGTTGGAGCGAACGGTGAAATGGAGAGAGAAAGGGCCGGGAGAATACGGGTTCCCGCGCGGACGGTCAAGACGTTCCCGGAATGCTTGACGCAAAGGCGCAGAGGCCGCAAACCCCCGCAAAGGGGCAGCGTGCATGACGCAGGATCGCCCGACAGCCGATGGGCGCCATCTCTTCCCGTTATCCCGCGCTGCATGGCGGCACAATGTTTTCTCTGCGCTCCTGTAACCGCACCTCACG
The DNA here is from genome assembly GCA_019347905.1 of Planctomycetota bacterium. Taxonomy (GTDB): domain Bacteria; phylum Planctomycetota; class Planctomycetia; order Planctomycetales; family Planctomycetaceae; genus JAHWKJ01. The sequence goes on along the minus strand of JAHWKJ010000601.1, from coordinate 1,633 downwards.
AAAGTTCGCCATGTTATCCCGAAGCCTCGCCTCGCTTCTGTTTTCGGCCGCCGTGGCCGCGACGATCGGCCGCGTGGAAGCCGTCGCTGCGGCCGAGAAGGCGCCGCGGCAGCCGAACATCCTGTTCATCTACGCCGACGACCATTCCCGCAAGACGCTGAGCTGCTACGAGCGGCACTACCCGATGGCCCGCACGCCGCACATCGACGCGCTGGCCGCTTCGGGGGTGCGGTTCGCCGAGGCGTACCTGGGGTCGTGGTGCATGCCGTCGCGGGCGTCACTCCTCACGGGGCATCATCCGCATGCGATCGAGTCGATGCGGATGGAAGGCCGATATCCCGGCAGCGTCTACGATCCCGAGCAGTGCCGCTTCTGGCCCGCCGTCTTCCGCCAGCACGGCTACCAGACGGCTCAGATCGGCAAATGGCACACCGGCACCGACACCGGCCGGGGCGCGCAGCGTGCTTGCGATTCCGCTGTCGGAGGCGTTGACGTAGAATGGACATAATTGAGTTTCCAGACTGTCATGCCAACGGACCTCGGAAGTGTCGCATCAGAATCGTCATGCTTTTCAACTGCCTCGGTGTCTGACGACCCGCAGCGATGGTGCCGTCGTCTTGTCCGGGCACCGCGTCAAGCTACACGCGCTGATGACGTGCTATCGCCAGCGCGGGTCAGTCGACGAGGTTCTCCAGGCTTTCCCGACGCTGAGCCGGGAGGTGGTCGAGGAAGTTCTCGAATTTGCGGCACGGAAGCCTGACATCGTCGAGAGCATTCTCGATGAGGAGGAGCAACGGCTTCGCGAGGCGGCCGCTCAAGTCGACCAGGGGCCTTCGCTCGCGGAGTTGCGTCGTCGAGTCCCGGCGTGATCGTCATTCAACCGCACCGCCCGACTCCGGAGCTTCTGGAGGCCATCGAGCTCGTGGCCTGGTACTCGGAACCGGAAGAATGGCGCAACGCCTGCCGTTGGCTGCCTCGCTGAAGTTCATTCCGCACGTCACCGCCCGCGCAAGTCCGCACGCAGCCTTTTCGACGAGGGTCGAACAAGCGCTGCGTTCGTTTTCAGTCTCTCTTGCGGCCGCTGGCGACGCGGCGATGTTCATTCACGGTCGGCGCGTCTTGCGATCGGCAGCCCAGATCATGAGCTTCCCCGCGAAGCTCCGGCCCCCGGCGTAAAACGCCGGGGCTAAGACCGCTGCGCGGGGAAGGACCGTGAACGGCTCTGACAGCCGGTGCCATTACATGAGCAATGGACCGCGGAACGCACGCCGCCTGCGCTACTTCACCCGCAGCCAGACACTCAGCGTGTGACCGCTGCCGGGCTTGCTGGTGAAGGAAGTCGGGCGCTCTTCACCCGGTGCCGCCTGGCAGGCGATCAGGACGTCGCCCTGGACTGTCGAAATCTGGGGGATGTTCGCTCCGGCGTTCGCTCCTTCTGTCACGACGACGACGGATTTGCGCGGGATCTCGTCGCCGATCAGCCTGGCGGTGCCCTTCTGGTACGGCTTTCCTCTGACCGTCACCGTGTAGCCGTCGTCTGTGACGATCAGCAGAGTCTGGGGACCGACCGGGACCTCCTTGCCGTCCACCACGACCGCGAGCTGCCGCCACGTTCCGTTGACGTCCGCCGCCG
>JAHWKJ010000086.1 GCA_019347905.1 Planctomycetota bacterium | reverse complement strand
CAGAGCGCTCTCGACCGGCACGGGCGGCCGCTCGTGAATGGGGAACGTCGCGGCGAAATCGCTTGTCTTTTCAAACGACTCCGAACGCGGTGCTCCGTAGCCCTGCCAGTCGCCTCCGGAGTAGACGCTGACGCCCTCGGCGCGCAGTTGAACCACGACGTGGCCATCGCGAAATGGATGGATGACGTCCACTCCACGAGCGTGCCCGGCCCGCTGATAGCTGAACGACCAACTGCTGCCCCACCGTGGAGGCAGGCCGGTCTCAGGCAAGTAAAACCCGTTGGCGCCAATTCGGCCCTCACCACGTGGGGCCGCAAAATGCTTCGCCCCGGAGATCAAACCCTGAGGCTGGCGCTTGCCCTCCAGCCGCTCGCAGATGAGTCGCCCCTGTTCGGCGGATGTCGCATCAGGACTGGGGCCGATGGCAACCGTATCGGCTGCGGTGCCGGCCGGCCGATCGTCTGTCGTCGCGACACGGATGGGGGATTCCTTGCTCAGCCGCGGCTCAAACCAGACTCCATGCGCGTTGTACCACGACGAAGAACTGCACTCGAGTCGCAACTGGTCGACGCCGGTCACGTCGACGTCGAACTCCTGCCGGGACCGGGCCTCCTGCAGTGGCCGGGACGCCCACAATTCCTTTCCCTCGCCAAGGATCCGAAAGGACAAGGGGCGACCGGTTCTCGTGGTCACGACGTCGTTGATGGCAACGGCCCCGAATAATCGGCGGTACTTCCCGTCGATCTCGTAGACCGTGGCACTGGTGCCGCCACCTTTGGGGGGATGAGCCCAGATTCCATGCGGCGACTTCTCGCCGTGCACGGAAATCGCCAGAACGTTCTTGCCGAATGGATGCTGGTGCTCCGTGGAGACAGGTTCGAGGTCCGCGAGAAAGACAGCCTCGGCGCCCGCGCCCTCAGCGTTCGCAGCAACAGCGTCGCCCGAGATGTCTGTCTCGGTGGCCGTCGCATTGTTCGATGAACCCTGCTGGCGGGCCGTTCTTTGCGACGAGTTTCCGGCTCCATCATCGACGAGACCTCCGTTGGTGCTCGCCTGGGATGCCGCCGTCTGGTAGTCGGAACCGCCAGGATCGCGTAACAGCAGGAAGGCGCCGGCGACTCCTATAATGAGAAGCAGCACGACGATGGCCGCCGAGCGCGGGGTGACAAGCGACCGCAGGTCCATGAAGCGACCCTGCGGGCTACGTGCGTCCTCAAGCGACACCGGCTCGTGCTGGGCACCTGGCAGGGGAACCGGACGAACGCCGATCTGTTGCTTAAGCTTCAGGTCGTATTCCGCCTTGCGTGCCGGGTCGATCAGACAATCGTGTGCCGCGCGGATCTCTCGCAGCACCTTTTTGGCCAGCGCCGCATCACCCTTCGACGAGCGGGAACGAACGAGTGCCGACTGACGGCGCGCGGCGTCCACAATCGCGCTGCGGTCGCTTTCGAAGCGGTTGAGAGCGAGCAGTTGGTAGTGGTCGGCCGGCCGCCCATCCGTCTCGAGATCCAGCCACGTCTGATAGGGGTTCGCTATGGCCATTGGCTCCCTCAGGTTGTGTTCGACGTGGGCTCAACAGATGAAGCAGATCCCCGACAGACCGCGGCAAACAGCGGCCTTACGAAGCTCGCGGCTGTGAAAGCACTACGGCAACAGAATCGCCGCGGCCGCGCAAAGATGACAGGAACGGCAACGTGCCTTGGGATGACCAATGATAATGGGTTCACTTTCAGCCCGTCAAACTCTGGAGTGATGCACCGGGATTGACTGAACCCCTGCGGGTGACAGCCAACTCCACAGGGGATACGCTGGGGACCAGGCGGCGCATCGTGTTCCACGGACTCGCGCCACCTGCAGGCTCGCAAACAGCGGAGCGTGAGACGATGAGGCTTCGACAGTTGGTCATGTGCGGAGTTGTTCTCGCCACGGCGCAGGCCGCGTTTGCCCAGAACAAAGAGCCGTTGTTCCCCGATCCCATCGATGTCCAGCCGAAGCCGATTGCCGAGGATGGCAGCGTTACCTGGGATTACGACATCGTCTACGTCCGTGCCGGGCGGGCCGGCGATGAGGTTCACAAGCGGTTCTACACCGATTTCTCGCGGCCCGTCACCATGGAGCCGGGCGCGGACCTGATGCTGCTGCGGCCCGATGGCAGCGAGGAGCTGCTCGTCGCGGGCGGGAAAGGGTCAATCACCGATCCGTTCGTGTCGTTCGACGGCCAGTGGGTGTATTACGTCCACATCTACAATCTCGAGAAGGCCAGCCAGTGGAGTCCGCCGCGCGAAGGGGCCGACATCTTCAAGATCCACCTGCCCACGCGGAAGATCGTGCGGCTGACGAACCAGCGATTCAGCCCCAACACCGGCGCCGCCGAATGGTCGAGCGACTTCCGCACGCACGAGGAAGGCAAAACGCACTTCGACTACGGCGTTTACAACATGGGGCCGTGCCCGCTGCCGGGCGACCCCCCCTCGCCCCCCCTTGGTAAGGGGGGGAAAGGGGGGGTCGGCGGGCGGATCGTGTTCACCTCCAATCGCGACGGCTTCCGGCCCGCCAAAGGCTACCCGGCGATCGCGCTGCAAATGTTCGTGATGGACGACCGCGACGAGTCGATCGGCGAGGACGAAGACCCGCAGAACCTGGAGAAGATCGGCCACCTCAACATCTCCGGGGCGCTGCATCCGGTGGTCTTGAACGACGGCCGCATCATGTTCAGCTCGCTGGAGTCACAGGGTATTCGCGGCGAGATCCTGTGGGGGCTGTGGACCATCCATCCCGACGGCACGAACTGGAACCCGCTCGTCAGCGCGTTCGATCCCGGCGGCGCTCCGAACGGCTTCCACTTCCAGACGCAGCTTTCCGACGGCTCGATCATCGTTGAAGAATACTACAACCAGAACAACTCCGGCTTCGGGGCGTATATCAAGCTGCCGCCGACCCCCCCGCTCCCCCCCTTAGCAAGGGGGGGCAAGGGCGAGGCGCTCCCCCCCTTAGTAAGGGGGGGCAAGGGGGGGTTGCCTTCGCCGGCGTTCGGCCCCGGCTGGATGCACAGCGACCGGAACAAGCCCTGGCGGTACGGACGCTTCGACAACGGCAAAGGCCAGTGGTATCGCATGCCGTTCATGCCGACGGGGTCGGTGTCGCTCACACCGTTCTCGCACGGGCGGGAAGGGCCGGCCAACCACGCGGTGCTGGCGGATAAGAATTCGCCCGCCGTCGGTAAGTTCACACATCCTTCCGCGGCGCCGGACAATCATCTGCTGACGATTTACTCCCCCGGCCCGGTCAACCACCAGTACAAGTACCTGCCGCAACTCGACGGCGGCATCTATCTGCTCAAGAACGGCGATATCCTGGAGCAGCCGGCAGACCTGGTGCTCATCAAGAACGATCCGCTGTTCAACGAGAGCTGGCCGCGGGCTGTCGTGCCGTGGGAGCGGATCTATGGCACGCCGGAACCGCAAAAGCTGCCGGAACTCGTCAACGACGGCAGCCGCTCGAAACATCTGCCGGAGGGCACTCCGTTCGGTCTGGTGGGCACGTCCAGCCTCTATAAGCGGGAAAGTTACCCCAACGGCGACGTGCCCGAAGGCGAAGTGACGGCCCGCTGGTCGGGCGAGGGGAACCTGCACGGGCCGAACGATCCGTGGAGGGGGCTGGATGCGTTCACCAGCCACGGCAACGGCATGCCGCTCAACTGGCACAACCAGGGGGCCGACGCGGGGCTGTACTCCAACAGCGACATCCACGCCGTGCGCATTCTGGCGATGGAACCGACCACCGACCGGCACCGCGGCGCCAACTCGGGGCGGCGCTTCTACAACCACGCCACCGAGCGGCTGCGCATCCTGGGCGAGATTCCCGTCCGCAAGTTTGCAGGCGAGCGGGACGCGTCAGCGTCCCGATTCACTCAGCCACCCGGATCGCGCGCCGCAGATGAGGTCGAGGGGACGCAGGATCGTGGGGAGAATCGGGAGGCTGACGCCTCCCGCTCGCCTGGATCCCGCGACAGCCAACCCTTGGATCCCGACGGCAATCCCGATACGAGTTTCCTCGCCAAGCTCCCGGCCGATACGGCCTTCACGTTCCAGACGGTCGACAAAGACGGCATGGTGCTGAACATGGCTCAGACGTGGCACCAGCTTCGTCCGGGTGAAATCCGCCACGACTGCGGCGGCTGCCATGCCCACAGTCAGCAGCCGACAGATTTCAGCCTCACGATGGCGGCCCGTCCGGACTACAAGGTCTGGGACCTCACGGCCGGCACGCCGCTCATCACCGACAAGTCGCGGGATGAGTCGCAGCACAAGTGGGACGCCGACGACGCCACCGACCTGCGAACCGCCGCCGTCGAAGTCGTGAACGTGGAATACCACCGCGACATCCGGCCGATCCTGGCGCGAAACTGCGTCGCCTGCCACACGTCGAAGGATGGCAAGTCTCCCGCCGGCAATCTCGACCTCGACGCCGATGGCGAGCTCGTTCAGGTCGAGAATCTCGGCAAATTCCCCGGCACGTACGTGCGGCTGGCTGCCGACGAGCGGGCGCAGTTCGGCCATAAACCAGTGGGCTACGACTCGTGGGGCTATCCCAACGCCTCGCGCTATATCCGCAAGTTCCAGTCGCGGCGGAGCCTGTTGACGTGGAAGCTGTTCGGCCGCCGGCTCGACGGCTTTACGAACGACGACCATCCCTCGGAGTCGAAGCCCGGCGCCCGCGATCTCGTGCAGCAGGGCGAGCCGGTCGACATGCAGCGGAATCGCGCACGGTGGGATCTCGATCATGTGGGCAGCCCGATGCCGCCGCCCGCCGCGGTCGAGGCCGGCAAAGTCCAGCCGCTCTCGGACGAAGACCGCCGCACGATCGTCTGCTGGATCGACCTCGGCTGCCCGATCGATCTCGACTTCAACCCCGACGATCCGGAGCAGCGCGGCTACGGCTGGATGCTTGACGACAACCGACCCATCCTCGCGCTGACCGAACCGCGGCCGGGAAGCAATGACCGCATCGACCGCATCCTGGTCGGCCTGCACGACTACTACACGGGTCTCGACATGGAATCGTTCACCGTCACCGCCGATTTCGCGATCGACGGCCTCGCAGCGGGCGAGAACCTCGCCGCCCGCTTCAAGGAGAAATCCCGGGGCGTCCGCGAGCTGCGGTTAGAGCAGCCCATCACCGATCTGCCGCAGGGCCGCCTCACGGTTTCCGTCCGCGATGGTGAAGGCAACCTGCAGCGAATCGTGCGCACGATTTCGGTCCCGTAGAGCAAGCGTCCCGCTTGCTCCCGATCTAGCTGCGCCCCAACGGGGTCAGACCCCTTTGCGGACGAGCGATATTGAACTTGGACAGCGGGTGAGCCGCAAAGGGGTCTGACCCCTTCACGTTGCCCGTGCATTCAGCATCCGCAAAGCTGGAGATCTCGGTGTCAATTCCCCGTCTCGCAGCCGCTGTCGCGGCACTCTTCAGCATGACAACGACAGCCGCGACGTTTTCAGACGAGCGCCCGCAACGCAGCCCGGTCGTGCTCACCGACGCCGCCCTTGCGCTGCAGCGCTCGTGCCTCATCGTCGACGGCCACAACGACCTGCCATGGGCGCTCCGCACCAAAGCCGGCTCCTCGTTCGACCAGGCCGACATCTCGCGCCCGCAGCCGCAATTCCACACCGATATTCCGCGGCTGCGGGAGGGCGGCGTGGGTCTGCAGTTCTGGTCGGTCTACGTGCCAGCCGATACCAGCCGCGAGCGGCGCAGCGCCCACGACACGCTGGAGCAGATCGACCTCGTACACCGCATGCTGAAGCGCTACCCGGAGACGTTCGAGTTGGCGCGCACCGCCGACGATGTCGAGCGGATTCACCGGGCCGGCCGCATCGCCTCGATGATCGGCGTCGAGGGTGGGCATTCGATCGAGAACTCGCTGTCGCTGTTGCGCATCTACGAGGGCCTCGGCGTGCGGTACATGACGCTCACGCACTCCGACACGCTCGACTGGGCCGATTCCGCCACCGACGAGCCGCGCCACGGCGGCCTCACAGCCTTCGGCGAGGAAGTCGTCCGCGAGATGAACCGCCTGGGCATGCTGGTCGACATCTCGCACGTCTCAGCAGACACCATGAAAGACGCGCTCGCCGTTTCCAAGGCTCCCGTCATTGCTTCACACTCCTCGGCCCGCGCCGTGGCCGACCATCCCCGCAACGTTCCCGACGACGTGCTGAAACTCATTCGCACAAACGGCGGAGTGGTGATGGTCAACTTCTACTCCGGCTTCGTGGTCCCGGAATCCGCCCGCCGCATGACCCGCATGTTCGACGTCCGCCGCGACCTCCGCGCGAAGCATCCGGACGAGCGGGAGTTCCAACTTGCCCTGGCCCGCTGGCGGAAGGAGAACCCCATCGAGCCGGGCACGATCCACGATGTTGTCGACCACATCGACCACATCGTGAAAGTGGCCGGCGTCGAGCACGTGGGCCTGGGCGGCGACTTCGACGGCGTCTCCACGCTGCCCGCGCAACTCGAAGACGTCTCCCGCTACCCCTACATCACGCAGGCCCTTTTGGACCGCGGCTACTCGGACGAAGACATCCGCCGCATTCTCGGCGGCAATCTGCTGCGCGTGCTGCGGCAGGCGGAAGAGGTCTCGCGCGAGCTGCAGAACGAATGACAACTGACGCGATGCAGCGCTTCGGCACCCGCCGCACGGCTAATTGCGCGGGGGATGCCAGCCCGCAGCGCTCCAGAGTTGCCTGGCCCGGACCAGCGACGCTCGATTCAGATTCAGCGCGGCTACGGTCGCCCGACCTGTCGGCGTCAGGCCCACAATGCGTTCGCCCGCGTCGGTCCAGCGAAAGTGGTCGTTCCACTTCTGCAGCCGCGGATTGAACAATCGGACAATCTCGCCCGTGGTCACATCCAGCGCCGCAGTGCGGTTCGATTTGTGATCGTTGCACAGCGAGCAGGCCAGCCAGAGATTCTGCTCTTCCGTCAAACCGCCTTGGGATTCCGGAATGATGTGGTCGATCTCCATCGGCGCGCCGACCACGGCTTCTGACGACAGGCAATAGCCGCAGCGGCGCTTCGCGGCCTCGGAGACGCGCTGGCGAAGTGCCTGCGGCACGTGCGAACGGCTCATGGCCCGATCAGTTCGCTCACATCATGGCCGCGCTGCTTCAACAGCACCACGGCCTGGGCGCGGACGAGCATCTGTTGCTCGTACAGGCCCACCAGCCGGGCAAGCTCAGCACACTCGGCTTCGTTTAGACCCTCGCTCTGTCCCTTGAGATGGAGCGATTCCAGCTCATGACCGATATCGGCGGGCAGCCGGCGGCGGGCTGCGTCCCAAACGGCCGAGTCATCGAGCGAATTCAGGGACTCCATCAGTTTCGAGAGCTCGGGCGGCAAGGCACCGTCAACCGGAATGGCTGTTGCCAAGGCTTCGAGCGTCTCTTCCTCGAGCGAACGGTGCGCCTGTTCGGCACGTTCGCGCAACCGCTGGTAGAGCGGCTCGGGAAGGGTGAGCGTCACTGATTGCGCCGGCATTGTGCAGACTCTCAGTTCGAGTTCACCACAGCTTACCCGTTCCGACGGCACAGCGGCAACACGAAGACTCTGACTTCCACTGGCGCGGGACCTCGCTTCGGCACGGCGCCGGGTCGAGTCGTTACAGACGCGTTGCGCTTCCTGCAAGGTCGCGCCGGGCTGGCTGGCGTATGATGGCGCTGGCGTGGTTTCGCGACAACTGCGGAGGAGCCTCTGTGCTGCGTTTGCTGCTCGTTCCTCTCACCGTGGGGGGACTCGCTCTCATCCTCGCCGGTTGCGGGATTGCTGACGGCGGCGCTGTCGTGGCCGTCGCGGGCGACGCACGCAGCGGACGCACCGCAGGCATCGACGACGCGGAGTTCGAGCGGCACGTGAGAGAACTAGAGCGCCGCCTGCCTTCGGACGAGTTTCACATCGTCGTCGAAAGGCCGTTCGTGGTGGTGGGGGACGAAGCGGCCGAAACGGTGCGGCGGCGGGCGAATGAGACGGTGAAGTGGGCGGTCGATCTGCTGAAGCGCCAATACTTCACCCGCGATCCGGAGCACATCATCGACATCTGGCTGTTCCGCGACAAAGCCAGCTACGAGAAGCACGCCCGCGAGTTGTTCGGCCGGCGACCGACCACGCCCTTCGGCTATTACTCGGCCGCCCACCGGGCGCTGGTGATGAACATCTCGACCGGCGGCGGCACGCTCGTGCACGAGATCGTGCACCCCTTCATCCGCGCGAACTTCCCCGACTGCCCCGCGTGGTTCAACGAGGGCCTCGCCTCGCTGTACGAGCAGTGCGGCGAAAAGGACGGCCGCATCACCGGCTACACGAACTGGCGTCTGGCCGGCCTCCAGCAGGCGATCCGCGACGGCCGCCTGCCCAGCTTTGAGCGGCTCACTGCGACGACGACGGAAGAGTTCTACAACGAAGACACCGGCACCAACTACGGCCAGGCCCGCTACCTGTGCTACTACCTGCAGGAACAGGGCCTGCTGGCGAAGTTCTACCACGCCTTCCGCCGCAATGTCCGTGACGACCCCACCGGCTACCGCACGCTGCAGACCGTGCTGGGCGAGGAGGACATGGAGTCGTTCCAGCGCCGCTGGGAGCAGTTCGTGCTGGGCCTGCGTCGCGAGTGACTGCCGCTCGCGACCGCCAGCCAGCGGTGCTGGACCGCGAGCAATTTGGTTATGCAGAGGGGCGGTCCGACATCCCCAGTTGTTTGCAGGACGCCTACGTGGCAACACACCTCCGCACAGTGCCCCTTGCCGTGCCGGCAGGTCAGGGGGTAAGCTGTTTTTATGATCGTCATCAGCTTTCCGAATCCCGAGTCGAAGCGCGTCGCTCTGAGCCGCCTCGCGGGGCGGTTTAACTTCAAGAGTTGGGCCAGCGGCGAGATGCTCGTGCCCGAGGAAGCCTTGCCGTTTCTTGCGGTGCAGGGCGTCGTCTTTACTGTCGAGGGGCCGGCCAGTTATGAGCAGAATGGTTCGGCGTTTCGAGGTTCTCCTGCCGCTACGGTTTAACGACGGCAGCGCCGTTCCCGATGACGCAATCGCCGACACCTTGCTGGAACTGGAGCAGCGCTTCGGTGCCGTTTCATGCGAGACGCAGACGATCCGGGGGCAGTGGCGGCACGAGGGGCAGAGCTACCGCGACGACCTGATTCGGGTTTTCGTGGATGTGGAGGACGATCCCGAGAGCCGGCAGTACTTTGTTGAGTACAAGGAGCGGCTCAAGGCGCGGTTCCAGCAAGTCGACATCTGGATGACGACCTATCTGCTTGAGGTGTTGTGAGCCGGGCTGTTTCCCTGAGCCAGTCCGGGAAGCGGAACCGGGCCGGCCTCGTCTGCTTTTCATGCGACTTGCGGTCACCCCATCCGGAACAGGATCACCGACAGGTCGTCCGGCTTGGAGGGGTGGCCGGGTTCGGCGGCATTCATGCGTTGGCGGGCGAGTGCCGTGAGCCGCTCGACGGCGGTCGGCAGGGAGCCGGTGCGGCAGAGGTCGACGATTTCGGCGGGGAGCAGGTTGTCCGAGAGGCCGTCGCTCGCCAGCAGCACCGTGTCGCGAGCTTTGAGCCGCACGGCCGAGCCGATCTCGATCCGCATGTCGGCCGAGCCGATGACATTGGAGACGAGGTGCCGATCGTCGTGGTGCAGGGCCGCGTCGGCGTCGAGCAGGCCGGATTCGACGGCGTAGCCCACCGGCGAGTGCGGGATCGTCTGCGTTTTGACGCGGCCGCGCTGGCCGGTCACCAGGATCGTCGAGTCGCCCACATGATACCAGAGGACGGTGCCCTCGTGGATCTCGACGGCGGCCAGTGTCGAGGCGGCGCCGAGAGCCATCTCCCGCACGCGCCGGTTGGCTGTCTCGATCGCGTCGAGGATCGCGGTGCGGAGTTGGGCGCCGTTGCCGGTCAGCGGCTCGCCGGAGGCGAGTGAGTCACTGGGGGCGAGTGACTTCAGCGTCGTCTCCAGGGCCTCGACCACCAGGGCCGAGGCCCGTTCGCCGGCGCGGACGCCGCCCAGACCGTCGGCCACGGCCAGCACGGCGGAGCGCTCGCCGAACGGCAGGGCCAGCAAAGCGTCTTCGTTCGGCGTCGCCTTGCCGGGACAACGGGCCGTGTAGAGCGCGGCCGTTCCGCCGGCGATCGAGACGTAGCGGACGTCCGGCTCGCAGAGAGCCTCGCCGTTCGTGGCGGCTTGCGGAGTGGAATCGACCGCTTCGCGCGCGGAGGACTCCTGTTCCAACGGCTGGCTGGTCATGGCTGTTCCGCCGACGATCTTCCCGAGTCGGCGCCGGCCGCGTCAAGGCGGCTGCGCTGAGTCGAAGGTCGAGAGTCGAGAGTCGAGAGCCAGAAGAGTGTGCGCCGCCTGCGTCGAGTCGCGGGTCGAGAGTCAGAAAAGATCGCCGCCTGGGAGCCGCTGGCTCTCGACCCTCGACTCTCGACCCACTTATGCTACGAGGCGCGGCCGCGGCGGCGGCGGGAGGTGGTGCCGCCCAACAGTCCGCGGCGGGCGGCGGCGCGGCGGAGCGTCTTCGAACGGGCCGGCTTGTAGGCGGCCAGCATGCGGTCGGCGTCGCGGTAACGGCGGCGCGGAACCACTTCCACTGCCCGGCGGATGACGGCGATCAGGTCCGGGTGGACCTTGCGGCGCAGCGTCTGGATCGCCGGCGGCGGCCAGCGGTACGGCCACTCGGGTAATTCGCCCGTCAACATGCGGTACAGCAGAAGCCCGAGAGAAAACACGTCGGAGCGGAGCGATGGCCGGCCCATGGCCTGCTCGGGCGCCATGTAGCCGACCGTACCGGATCCCGAGGCCGCGATGGTTTTCCGGGCGACTTTCGAGATGCCGAAGTCCGTCAGCCGCACGCGGTTTCCGGAAAACAGCAGGAAGTTCTCGGGCTTGATGTCGCAGTGGATGACCCGCTGGCGGTGGGCGTAGGCGACGGCTTCCAGCATCTGCTCGAGCAGGTCCAGGGCCGTCGCCAGCGACATCCGCCGCCGCAGGCGGTCCGAAAGCGTCTCGTCGCCCAGGGGGGTGACGATGACGAAGCGGCCTTCAATGAAACTGGCGTCTTTGAGCGGCTGGATGTTGGGGTGCTCCAGCCGGGCCGTCAGCCGGGCTTCTTTGCGGAAATCGTCGAGGACGCGGTCGTTGAGGACGGCCGTGTGCGGCACCTTGAGGGCCACGCGGATGCCCTCGATGGTGTCCATGGCCTTATAGACCGTGGCGAAGCCGCCCAGGGCCAGCCGCTGCTCGATGCGGTATTTGCCCAGTTTCTGGCGAGCCTTGAGCACGGCGGCGTCCGTCGAGAGTGCGCAGAACACGAGCGGCCGGCGGGCCACCGTTCGCTTTCATCATCGGCTACGCGCGGGGACGACTCAAGCGGTTTCTGGTTGGGGTTGGGGGCGGAGGCGTGCCGAACGGCGTAAGCCGTCGGGTGGAGGGTGCGGCCCCATTGAAGGAATGGGCGGGAGCGCTCACACTCACGCTCATGCGGTACGAAGACCTGGTCATCCTGATTCCCAGCCACAGTCTCGAAGATTTTCCGACCGAGCTGGACGACGAGCAGACGGCGAGTCTGCTCAACGCATTTGCCGTCCTTTGGCATCCGGCGCTGTTGGCGTCGGCGGGGGCGCTGCCGAGCTGGCACCGTTCGGACGAGCCGCCGGCCCTCGTCGAGAACCGGCTGGTGATCGTCCCGCTGCCCGCGAGCAGTTGGGTGCCCGGCGGCTGGATCGAGCGCGCCCGCAGCGACGGCGCCACCGTCATCGCGGGCGAGCACGAGCGCGCGAAGATGCTCGACGCCGCCCTGGAACCGCTCGACGAAACGCCGCCCGTCGATCCCGAACTCGCCGGCGACTTTCTGGCCCTGGGCATGTGTTGGCTGCAGTTGGAACTGTTGACGCGGCACATGCACCACTTCAGCAATCTCGACGAGGTCTACCTGCAGCGGGAAGCGGTGGCGGCGGCACGGGCGGCACTGGCCGACGACGCCGAGGCGGCCCGCGCCCATCTGCGAAGCTGCTTCGAGGTGCTGCTCGAAGCCCGGGAGCGGTTCTACCCGGTCGACTGTTTTCTCATCGATCTGTGCCTGTTGATTCCCGACCTCGCGGACGAACACCTCGTAAAGACCCTCGCCCGACACACGCCCCTCAACCTCATCGCCACGGCAGAGGACCTCGCGGCGATCTCGCGAGACAAGCCCGAACGCCTCGCGGAGATCAAGGCCGCGTGGGACACGGGCGCGCTCGAGGTGTGCGGCGGCGACCTGCGCGAGGCGCCGCTGCCGATGCTGCCGGTCGAATCGCTGTTGTGGGAGTTCTTCGCAGGCCGCCGCGTTTTTCGCGAGCTTGTAGGCCGCTGCCCGACAACGTGGGGCCGCCGCCGCTTTGGCCTTTCGACGCTCTTGCCGCAGGTGCTCAAGCGCTTCGGCTATCACTCGGCCCTGCACCTGGTCATGGACGACGGGCTGTACCCCGATGCGGAGGAAAGCAAAATCCGCTGGGAAGGCTGCGACGGCACGGTCTTGGACGCGATCTCGCGGATCCCGCTGCCGGCGGAAGGCTCGGCCAGCTTTCTGCGGTTCTCGGTGCGAATGGCCGAGTCGATGGAGCAGAATCACGTGGCGGCCGTGCTGTTCGCCCGCTGGCCGGAGGTCCGCTCGCCGTTCTTCGACGACTTCCGCCGCATGCACGCTTACGCCCCGGTGCTGGGGCGGTTCGTCACGCTGGACGACTTTTTCCGCCACAGCGACAACCCGGGCCGGCTCTCGCGATACGAGGCGCGGGAGTACCTGACGCCGTTTTTCATCCAGGCCGTCGCCCGCCGTGAGGCCGAGCCCATCGGCCGCTGGGCCGATCATCTGCGGCGGCGGGCGGTGCTGAACGCCGGGCTGTGGTGCCGCGCGGCGGCCGAAGTGATTTCCGCGCAGGCCCTCTCGCTGGATGAGAGCGAGCGCGTGGAACGGCTGGTCGAACTGGCCGGAGCCGGCAGCGAACAGGAGGCGATCCAACAGGCAGGCGCGGCGCTCGAAGAGTTTGTGCCGGCAGCGGCGCGTGGCCTTTCCGATCTCGTGCTGCACTCGGCCGGCGACCGTCGCGGAGTGCTGGTCATCAACCCGCTGTCGTTCGCGCGGACGGCGACCGTGGAACTGCCCATGCTGCTGTCGCCGCCCGCCGTGGGCGGGGCGGTCAAATCCAGCCAGTTCGACGACCGGCACCAGGCGGTGACGCTGGAACTGCCGGGCTGCGGCTATGTGTGGCTGCCGGCTGAGGGCGCGGAGCGACTGGCGGGTCGCGACGCGGAGGCCTCCGGTCCGGCGCTCGTCGAAGACCTCATCCTGCGCAACGAGTTCTTCGAGGTCTACATCAACGACCAGACCGGCGGCGTCGCCCGCATCAAGAACTACGGCCGCAGCCCCAACCGCCTCAGCCAGCAGCTTGCGTATCGCTTCGGACGCGAACGGACGATCCGCGTGGGCGAAGACGAGCACGTGAAGTCGTACTACTCCGAAATGCGCGCAAGCCGCACCGAAGTCACCAGCACCGGCCCCGCCGTGGGCGAAGTCGTGACGTGGGGCGAGATCATCGACCAGGAGGAAGACCGGCGGCTGGCCGGTTTTCGGCAAACCACGCGCGTGTGGCGGGCACGCCCGATCGTCGAGATCGAGATCGAGTTGGAGCCGGAAACGCTGCCCGAAGGCGACCCTTGGACGAACTACTACGCCGCCCGCTTCGCCTGGAACGACAGCACGGCGTCGCTCACCCGCAGCGTGCACGATCAGGCGCAGGGGTTTTCCGGAGAACGCTTCGACGGCCCCCAATACCTGGAAATCGCCTCCGACAGCGAACGCACCACGATCCTTCCCTGCGGCCGGCCCTACTGGCGGAAGACCGGCCCGCGGATGGTCGACAGCCTGATGATCGTCGAAGGCGAGACGCGGCGGCGGTTCCGCTTCGCAATCGCCGTCGATTGCCCCTATCCGCTGGAGCCGGCACTGGAGGAACTTTCGCCGCCACTCATTGTGCCGACGGAAGCGGGACCCCCGTCAGCCGGCACGAGCGGCTGGTTCTTTCACCTCTCGGCCCGCAACGTGCAGCTCACGCGAATCCTGCCGCTCGTCGAACCAGCCGCCCACGCACCGCTGGACCAACTCGAGCAGGCAGCACGTCCCGCGGCTGAAGGCTTCGCAGTGCGGCTGTTGGAGACGGAAGGCCGCGACCGGCAGGTGCGGCTGCGCTGTTTCCGCACGCCGCATTCGGCGCGCCGCCGCGATTTCAACGGCGAGACGATCTCGGAGCTGCGCATCGAGGGCGACGCGGTGCTGGTCGACATGACGAAGTACGAAATCGCCGACGTGGAATTGCGGTTCGCGTGAAAGGGGTCAGACCCCTTTGCGGATGAGCGACGCAGAACGCGGAAAGCGGGTGAGCCGCAAAGGGGTCTGACCCCTTCACGCCGACTCCTTTGCCCGGTCGCCCACGTGGCGGATGGGCGGGTAGCCGTGCTGGTCGCGGTGCAGGTTGCTGTCGAAGTATTGCGTCGTCTTGAACCACTCGTAGCGCCCGTCGCCGGCGACAGGGCGCACGCGATCCAGCAGCTCGCGCTCTTCGGCCTCGCTCAGCGGCGTGAAGCTGCGGGCGATCTCCAGATCCTGCCGCAGGTTCTCCAGCGTCTGCATGCCGCAGATCAGCGTGCTGATTGGCTGCGACAGGGCGTAGCGGCGGCATTCGGCCGGCGAGAGTCCCGCCTCGGTGACGAGCTGCGCTTCGCCGCCGAGGCTCTTCATGCCCAGTGCCGCGATGCCCCGGCGGTTCAGCTCCGGCAACACTTCGCGCTGGAAGCTGCGGAAATGCGCGTCCATCACGTTGATCGGAAGCTGGCACGTGTCCCAGTCGAAATCGTGTTGGAGCATCTTCAAGAGAATGTGCGGGCTTTTGTGGCCCGTGAAGCCGAGGAACCGCACCTTGA
>JAHWKJ010000600.1 GCA_019347905.1 Planctomycetota bacterium | reverse complement strand
CGATCCGCTTCACCGCGTGCGAAGACGGCTACGAGGTCCTCGACGCCGACGTGCACTTGTACCGCAAGCGAACAGAGTGCGGGCCGCTCGCCCGCGAGGATTCATGAACTTCGAGTCCCGGGTCAACATCCTGCTGGTCGACGACCAGCCGAAAAACCTGGTGGCCCTGGAGGCCGTCCTCGACAGCCCGCAGTACCGGCTGGTGAAGGCCGGGTCTGGCGAAGAGGCTCTCAAGGCTTTGCTCGGCGACGACTTCGCGGTCATCCTGCTGGACGTGATGATGCCCGGCATGAACGGCTTCGAGACGGCCTCCCTCATCCGCCGCCGCGACCGCTCGCGCTATACGCCGATCGTGTTCGTCACCGCCGTCGGCAAGGACGACATACACGTCGAACGCGGTTATTCCGCCGGGGCCGTCGATTACTTGTTCAAGCCGATCGTGCCGGAGATCTTGCGGGCGAAAATCTCGGCCTTCGTCGAGCTGTTCCGCAAGACGGAAGAGATCAAGCGGCAGGAACAGCAACTGCGGCTGCTGGAACGCCGCGAACACGACGCCAGGCTCGCCGAAGCCGAGCAGCGGCACGAGGCGAACGAATTGCGCGGCGAGATGGATCTGGCCCGCGAGATCCAGCAGCACTTGTTTCCGCGTGAGGCCCCGCGGGTCGCCGGGTTTGACATCGCGGGGGCCTCGTTCCCGGCCGGGGCCGCCGGTGGCGATTACTTCGACTTCCTGCGGACGTCGCCAGAGACGCTCGACGTCGCGATCGGCGACGTGGCCGGTCACGGCGTCGGCCCCGCGCTGTTGATGGCCGCGACCCGGGCCTATCTCCGCGCGTTCGCCCCCCGCGGGGCGTCTCCGGAAGAAGTCCTCGCCGCCGTCAATCGCCCTCTCACCGTGGACATCGCCGGCGGCCCGCAGTTCGTCACGCTGCTGTTGATGCGGCTGCGCCTCGAAACGGGCGCGATGACGTATGCCAGCGCCGGGCACAATACGGCCTTTCACATCGACGCGCGCGGACACGTGAAGGCGGAGCTTCCCAGCACGAGCATGCCGCTGGGCTTGTTCCCCGAAGCGGAGTTCGAGCCGGCGCTCGGGCTGCGTCTCGAATCCGGCGATCTGGTGCTGATGTACACCGACGGCCTGGTGGAGGCCGATTCGGGCGAAGCCCACTTCGGTGTGCGGCGGGTGCTGGACGTGGTTCGCTCCGGGCGCCACCTTCCCGCCGAGGCGCTGATCCAGGCCCTGCATGGCGCCGTCACCGAGTTTCTCGGATCAGCGCCGCCGCTCGACGACATCACCGCCATCGTCGTCAAAGCCGAGTAGTGTGGGGGTCGCCACCAACACCGCCGTCTACGAACGCGTGCAGGAAGACATGGACACCTTTTCTTTCGGCCAGCAGATGAGCCATCGCGTGGCAGCCCGCCGTGCAGTTGCACAGTTCGTCTCGCACGCGGACGGAGAGGACACGATCGGCGGTGCGATGGGATGGACGGGCGAACCGGCCGAGGGATGTCGGGCGGAGATCCCCCAGCGGTGTCGAGTGGCGCATGGCGGCTTCGGCGGTTCTGGGGTTCTCCGCCATGCTGGCGTGCCGGGCGCGGGGAGATTATGCTCTGTCGCGCACCGGGGAAACTCCGGTGACGCGGCACGGCTGTTGCGTTCGGAAGCAATTGAAGACGATTCCCATGCACCGAAGGACCGCCTTTTCCGCAGGAACACGGACGGGGACGGCATCTTCGGGAGGATAGGTCCTGCCTGCGCACCCGGCACTGCTGCACGGACGCCGGGCACGTGCGACCTCTTTCGGCGGGGAAGTCTTCATCACCGGACTCGGAACCGAAAGGAGCGCTCACCTGATGTCGATCACACACCTTCCGCCCGCCGTCGGTCCGCCGGGCCGCTGACGCCCGCCCACCCCCCGACCGCCGATTCCACAGAAGCATACCCTCAAATTCACCCATCTCCTGGAGCACGGACCCTATGAGCTCGAAGCATTTCCGCGACGTCATCTCGAGTTTCGAGAAGGACGCGCAGAGGAATCCTGGCAAGAAGAACGTCGAGATGGTCGACCTCAAGTTCTGCGACCTGCTGGGCACCTGGCAGCACTGTTCCTACCCCATCGACCTGTTCGACGATGACGTGTTCGAGGACGGCCTCGGCTTCGACGGGTCATCGATTCGCGGGTGGCAGGGCATCGAAGCCTCCGACATGCTGGCTGTTCCCGATCCGACCACAGCCCTCATGGATCCCTTCTTCGCCGAACCGACCATCAGCGTCATCGCCGACATCGTCGACCCCATCACCCGCGAGAACTACTCGAAGGACCCGCGGCACGTGGCCCGCAAGGGGCTGGCGTATCTGCAGCAGACCGGCATCGCCGACACCTGCAACATCGGCCCGGAGCCGGAGTTCTTCATCTTCGACGACATCCGCTTTGCCTCCGACCAGCGGGGGGCGATGTACCAGATCGACTCCGTCGAAGGCGCGTGGAATACGGGGCGGCCCGAAGAGCCGAACCTCGGCCATAAGCCCGGCTACAAGGGCGGCTACTTCCCCGTCGCCCCGGTCGACAGCTACAACGACCTGCGCGGCGAGATGGTCTACGAGATGCGCAAGATCGGCATCCAGGTCGAGGCGCACCACCACGAGGTCGGCACCGCCGGCCAGTGCGAGATCGACATGCGCTTCCAGCCGCTCTTGAAGATGGGCGACCAGTTCCTGTGGTACAAGTACATCATCAAGAACGTGGCCCGGCGGCACGGCAAGACAGTGACGTTCATGCCCAAGCCGATCTTTGGCGACAACGGCTCGGGCATGCACACGCACATCTCGCTGTGGAAGAACGAGAAGCCCCTGATGGCCGGCGACGGCTACGCGGGCTTGAGCGAACTGGGGCTGCATGGGATCGGCGGGATTCTCAAGCACGGGCGGGCGCTGCTGGCGTTTGCGGCTCCGACCGCCAACAGCTATCACCGGCTGGTGCCGGGCTTCGAGGCCCCGGTGACGCTGGCCATGAGCCAGCGGAACCGCTCGGCCGCCTGCCGCATCCCCATGTATTCGCCCAGCCCGAAGTCCAAGCGGGTCGAGTTCCGCTGCCCCGATCCGGCGGCCAACGGCTACCTGGCCTTCACGGCGCTGATGATGGCGATGATCGACGGCATCCAGAACAAGATCGATCCCGGCGAGCCGCTCGACCGCGACATCTACGACATGACGGCCGAGGAGCTGGCGCTGACCAACGTCGCCACCAAGTCGCTCGGCGAATCGCTCGACGCGCTGGAGAAGGACAACGCGTTCCTCACTGCCGGCGACGTGTTCACCGAGGATCTGATCTCGACGTGGATTCGCTGGAAGCGGGACGAGGAGATCGACCAGCTCCGGCTGCGTCCGCACCCGTACGAGTTCGACCTGTATTACAACTGCTGAGTCGTGCCGCGGTGGAAGCCATGCGAAGCCCACGGGGCTCTGGCCCGTGGGCTTTTCGCTTGCGCAATCGACCTTGGCTGCGTGACGGGGTCAGACCCCTTTGCGGTTCACCCGCCTGACCGCTCCCAATCGCTCGCCCGCAAAGGGGTCTGACCCCTTCCGCGTGCGCGTGGGCTCCTTTCATGCGCGATTGGCCTTGGCCCGCGATTCGCTGCCTGCCTATACTTCCGCCCCCGTGGCAGCCAGCGTCTGAGCGGCTGCCTGATGACGGTGCTTCAAGACGCGCCCAAAAGCAGGGAGGCAATCTGCGTGAAGACGATTTTGATCGCCGGCGTCGATTCGTGCGTTGGAGCCAACCTCGCCGCCGTCTATGCGGAGCGGCATCGCGTGATCG
>JAHWKJ010000599.1 GCA_019347905.1 Planctomycetota bacterium | reverse complement strand
CAGCCGCTCCGCGACCATGAGCTACAACGACTACGACCCCGCGACCGATGATTCCGCTGCCGTTCCCGATGCCGCCATTGAAGAGCCGGGGCGGATTGAGTGGGAGCGGCGGATCATTCTCGATGCGAAGCGGCGCGGGCCGCTGGCGAAGCTGGGGGCCTATACGCGGCTGTCCGGGCCGGGATGGCTGCAGGGCGCGATCACGCTTGGCGGGGGGTCGCTCACGGGCAGCCTGTTCCTGGGCGTGCTCGCCGGCTTCAGCCTCCTCTGGCTGCAGCCGCTGGCGATGATCCTGGGCGTCGTCATGCTCAGCGCCATCGGCTACGTCACGCTCTCTACCGGCGAGCGGCCGTTCCGGGCGATCAACCGGCACGTAAACCCCGTGCTGGGCTGGGGCTGGGCCATCGCCACGCTGATGGCCAATCTCGTGTGGTGCATGCCGCAGTTCGTGCTCGGGACGGAGGCCGTGCGGCAGAACCTTCTGCCGGACGTGTTCGGACCGCAGGCGATGCCGGAAGAAACCGCGTCGAAGGCAATTGTGGTGGCCCTCTTGTTCCTCGTGTCGGCGGTGATTGTGCTGCAGTACGACCGCGGGGGCTGGGGCCTCAAGCTGTTCGAGATCATTCTGAAGTTGATGGTCGCCGTGGTGGTGGTCTCGTTTGTGGGCGTGGTCGTGAAGATGGCGACGGGGTCCGAGGCGCTCGATTTCGCGCAGGTCTTGAAAGGTTTCGTGCCGAACCTGGAGCTGCTGTTCAAGCCGGCGCCGGAATTGGCCGCGGCCGTGGAGGCGACGGGCGAAAGCAGCGGCTTCTGGGAGGCGCGGGTGGTGGCGATGCAGCGGGACGTGATGATCACCGCGGCCGCCACCGCGGTGGGCATCAACATGACGTTTTTGCTGCCGTACTCGATGCTGGCCCGCGGCTGGGACAAGGATTTCCGCGGGCTGGCGGTGTTCGACCTGTCGACGGGGCTGTTCGTGCCCTTCGTGCTGGCGACGAGCTGCGTGGTGATCGCATCGGCGTCGCAGTTTCACGGGAAGGCCGAGACAATCGTGCTCACCGACATCGACGCGGCGCCAGCCAACCTCGCCGGCGGCTACCGGAAACTAATGACGGAACGGCTGAAGCACGAGCTGGGCGACGAGGAGTTCGGGCAGCTCGCGACAGCGCAGGCCGAACACGAGCGGCGGCGGGCGGCACCGGCAGGCGACCGAGGATCCCTGCCCCCTTCGACGCCCGGCCCGCTGGAAATGGCCCGCGACGAATTGATGGACAGCCTCGATCCCGCGGAACGGAAGCTCGCCGCGATGCTGGTCGAGCGCGATGCGTTTCAACTGGCCGGCTCGCTGGAGCGGCTGACCGGTCGCGGCGTGTCGCAGTACGTGTTCGGCATCGGCGTACTTGGGATGGCGATCTCGACGATCATCATCCTGATGCTGATCAACGGCTTCGTGGTCTGCGAGATGCTGGGCGTGAAGGCCGAGGGCGCGCCGCACCGCATCGGGGCGCTGTTGGCGGCGTGCTCCGGGGCTGCGGGGCCGTTCATCTGGGGCGGCGGCAAGAGTCAGTTCTGGCTGGCGGTGCCGACGTCGGTGTTCGGCATGGTGCTGTTGCCGATCGCGTACGTGACGTTCCTCTTAATGATGAATTCGCGGAGCCTGATGGGGGCGAACATGCCCACGGGGGCCAAGCGGATCCGCTGGAACGTGCTGATGGGGCTGGCGCTGTTGCTGGCCTCAGTGGGAAGTTTGTACAGTATCTGGAGCAAGGCCGGCTGGTACGGCATCGCGGGGCTGGGCGCGTTCATCCTGCTGGCCGTGGTAGTGCATTTCGCGCGGAGGCGGAGTTAGCAAGATTCATGCTCTCGTCGAATTCCCCGAGCAGCGATTTCGGCAGGCCTGCACTCCGCGGGCGGGGGGCGGCGATCGATCCGGCGAATCGCTTCGCCCGCATTCTCGTCGAAGAAGACCTGGAGCAGCTCGAGGGCGATCCTGAAGCGATCGAGGAGCTGCGCACCGTGCGCACGGAATACTTCGCCGACGCCTCGCGCAGCATCATCAGCGAGAACGACAGTCCCGACGTGGGCTTTCGCTACAGCCTCAATCCTTACCGCGGCTGCTCCCATGGCTGCAGTTATTGCTACGCGCGGCCGTCGCACGAGTACCTGGGCCTCAGCGGCGGGATCGACTTTGAATCGAAAATCTTCGTGAAGGAGCACGCGCCGGAACTGTTGCGCGAGTGGCTGGCGCGCGAGGCGTGGGTGCCGGAGGTGATCGTGTTCTCCGGCGTCACCGACTGCTATCAGCCGGCCGAACGCCACTTCCGGCTGACCCGCCGCTGCCTCGAGGTCGCGCTGGAGGCCCGGCAGCCGATCGCAATCGTGACGAAGAACGCACTCGTCACCCGCGACCTCGACGTGCTGCGCGAGATGGCGTCGCTGGGCGTCGCGGGCGTGGCGGTCAGCATCACCACGCTGGATCAGTCGCTGGCGCGGGTGATGGAGCCGCGGACAAGTGCCCCGGCGGCGCGGCTGGAGGCGATCCGGCGGCTGTCGCAGGCGGGCGTGCCGACGCGGGTCATGGTGGCGCCGGTGATCCCCGGCCTCAACGACAGCGAGGTCCCGCAGATTCTCGAGGCGGCGGCCGCCGCGGGGGCGGATGCGGCGTCGTATATTCTCTTGCGGCTGCCGCACTCGGTGCGGCCGGTGTTTCTGGAGTGGCTCCAGCGAACGCAGCCGACGCGCTACGAGCGGGTCGAGACGCGAATCCGCTCGACGCGCGGCGGGCGGCTGAACAACACCCAGTGGGGCCGGCGGATGAAGGGCGAAGGCCCGCTGGCCGAGCAGATCGGCGCAACGTTCCGCGTGTTCGCAGCCCGCTACGGCCTCAACCGCGAGCGGCCGCCGCTGGACACGACAAAGTTCCACCGCCCGCTGCCGACGCGCGGACAGTTGCAGTTGTTTTGAGCGGCTCATACGCAGGGGACGAATCCGATGGCAAGCCAACTGCTTCCGAAGAAGTTCATCCATTAGGATACGGCAAATCGCTGCCAGAGCGGCTTCCCTGCGTAGCTGCGGAATTGCGGTAGGTTTCCCGGTCGGTTGCCACCTCAAGGCGCTGCTGACTGTCCTGTATGCCGCCTTACGTTTCGGGTGACCTGGCGAACTGATGCAAAGGACCGCTGCTGCTTTGGCAATATCTCCCGTGCAGTCCATCTCGTGTGGCTTGAAGTGGAGAACGAGAGGGAGGCTAGCGGCGGCCTCAGGGCCGCACTCAGCCAACGCCCCCACCAAAGCACCTTTGAGACTGGGCATTCATCCCGCTGCGTCCTCCAGCGGCGGCAGGCCCACGCGCGGGCAGACTTTGAGCAGCACGCACTGGGTGCATTTCGGTTTGCGGGCGGTGCAGATGCGGCGGCCGTGGTGGATCAGGCGGTGAGAGAAGTCGATCCACTCCTTTTGCGGCAGCAGCGCCATCAGCTCGCGCTCGATGACGGTGGGGTTGTTGCTCTTCGTCAGGCCCAGCCGGTGCGTGAGGCGCTTGACATGGGTGTCGACGACGACGCCCGTCGCGTGGCCGAAGGCCGTGCCGAGGACGACGTTCGCGGTCTTGCGGCCCACGCCGGGCAGCGCGACCATTTCGTCCAGCGTCTGCGGGATGCGGCCGGCGTGCTCGTCGACGACGGAGCGGGCCATGCCCAAGAGGCTCTTTGTCTTCGCGCGGAAGAAGCCGGTGGACTGGATGACCTTCTCCACCGCCGGTGGCTTCGCCGACGCCAGATCCTCGGGCGTCGGCCAGCGGCGGAAGAATTCCGGCGTGACCATGTTCA
>JAHWKJ010000598.1 GCA_019347905.1 Planctomycetota bacterium | reverse complement strand
CCCGGATCGAGCACCGGTACCCGCGTGTAACGCTCCTCTTCCCAGTAAGTGTCTTCGATCTGCTGGCTGAAGTAGGCCGAGACGGGAATGAGCGGCGTCGTCTCCCAGAACAGGCTGAAAGCGTACTGCACCTGGGCGAAGCCGTGCAGCAGCGTGCAGCCCGTCGTGCTCAGCAGGAGCGCCGAGCGGGCCGTCGAGACGAGGAAGCGACGGTGAAGCCATCCAGGGCTGAGCATGTCCAATCCCTTTGCCAAACTTCGGTGCGGCTGGTCGGGTGACGGCCGACCCCTCCGCGTGCGCGGACGCCTCTCGGTGGGATCACACTCGTTGTATCGAACCCGCCGGGCTGGCAACTTTTGCAAAAAGTGCCGGTTTTGACGATTTCCCGAATGACTCACGCCTTCCGTAAGGCGGCGGCGGGGACGACGCGGGTGCCGATGCGTTCGCCGGAGATGGCCCGCTCGATGTTGCCCACCCGCTTGTAGTTGAAGACCACGATGGGGATGCTCTGCTCCATGCAGTGCACGATGGCCTGCGCGTCCATCACCTGCAGGCCCTGGCTGAGCACGTCCTGGAACGAAATCTCCGAATACAGCACCGCGTGCGGGTTCTTCTCCGGATCTTCGGCGAACACGCCGTCCACGCGCGTGGCCTTCAGCAGCACGTCGGCCTCGATCTCGCGGGAGCGCAGGGCGGCGGCGGTATCCGTCGTCACGAAGGGGCTGCCGGTCCCGGCGGCGAGAATCACCACGCGGCGCTTTTCCAGATGCCGGATGCAGCGGCGGCGGATGAACGGCTCCGCCACGCCTTCCATGCGGATCGCCGTCTGCAGCCGCGTGGCGACGCCGACGTTCTCCAGCGCGTCCTGCAGCGCCAAGCCGTTGATGACCGTGGCCAGCATGCCCATGTAATGCGCGGTGGGCGGCTTGATGGCCCCGCCCAGGGCCGCGAACTCGCGGCCGCGGAGGATGTTCCCCCCGCCGACGACGATGGCCAGTTCCACGCCCAGCTCCGTCACTTTGCGGATCTGCTCCGAGAGCGACGCGATCTCGAACATGCTGAGGCCGGATTCGCCGCTGCGGCAGAAGCTCTCGCCACTCAGCTTCAAGAGCACGCGGCGATACGCCGGACGCGGCGCGGAGGCAGGCTCCGTCATTGCGAACTCCCGTGCGGTGGTGGGTGTAAACCGTTTAGCCGCGACTCGTCAGAGGAGCGCTCCGCCGCGAGCGCTCGCGGTTGGGTGGCACTGGCAGCTTGCCTGCCAGTGTCGAGCGTCTCTCACACAAACAATACTTGACGAACCTTTCGCACACGCCAGGAGGGCTCGCACGGGATGGCGAGCATCCCGTGGCACCCACCTAGCGCTCCTCTGGCGAGTCGCGGCTAAACGGCAGAGGAATCACGCGGCATCGGTGCCGACTTCGACGGTTTCTTTGGCCAGACGTGGACGACGAGGCGCTTCCTGCGCGCCGAGCCATTTTCCAAAACGTCCGAAGCGGCCGCTGTGCAGGAGGATCAGCCACGCCGGAACCAGAATCGGCCGCACCACGAACGTATCCAGCAGCACGCCGAAGGCCAGTGCAAAGCCGAGTTGCTGCATGCCCGCCAGCGACGCGGCCAACAGCGACGAAAACGTGCCGGCCATGATCAGCCCGCAGCTCGAAATGATCTTGCCGGTCTTCGCCAGGGCTTCGGTGATCCCGCCGATCGGGCCGTGGCGCAGTTGCTCTTCCTCGATCCGTGTGACGAGGTAGATATTGTAGTCCTCGCCGACGGCGATCAGGATCGTGAACAGGAACATGGGCACTTTCCAGTCGAGGCCCACAAAGCCTGCCGGATCGAGCGCCCAGAACACCGTAAACGTGACCCCCAGCGTCACCAGGTAGCTGAAGAACACGCTCACGATCAGGTAGACCGACACGGCCACTCGTTTGAGCAGCACCACCAGCACCAGCAGGACCCCGAGCAACACGAGGGCGTTGACATTCTGCTGGTCGCGACCGGTGACGGCTTTCAGATCGCGGATGCTCGGCGTCGCCCCCAGGTAATGCAGGTGCGCGTCGGCCCCGGCCGGCCCGCCGGCGAAGTCGTCCTTGAACGGCTGGAGAGCTTCGGGCAGTTCCTGCCGCACCGCCGCCCGCAGCCGCTCGAAGTTGCCCATCGCCTCCGGGGTGAACGGGTCGTCGCGAAAGACGACGTCGAGCCGCGTCACGTGTCCGTCGAGCGCACCGACATCGCTGACGTAATAGCTCTGTGCGCGGCGCCGCGCTTCGGCGCGCTCGGTGATCTTCATTTCCGCGAGCTTCTTCTGCGACGTCGCGGTCATGCCCAGCGGGTCGGCGATCGAGCGGATATCGGCGATGTGCAGCTCGTCCTTCCGCGCCATCAGCCGCTGCGCCAGCGTCTCGATGGCCTCGCGGCCCTGCGGCTCGCGGAAATTCAGACCGACGGCGTCCACGAGCACGGTGATCGGTCCCGTCTGCCCCGGCGGAAAGTGCTCCTGCAGCGCCCGCGCACCGACGACGCTGGGATCGTCCTGCGGCAGCTCCGTCAATAGCCCGTAGCTGCGGTTCTCGAAGCACAGAATCGCGATCACCGCAAAGGGCAGCATGACCGCAATGCTGCCGAGCATGATCGTGCCCGGCCGCTCGATGAGCGAGCGTCCCACCCGCTCCCAGACGCCGCGGGAGAAGTCCTTCTGCATCAACCGCGCGACCAGCGACGTGGGCGACAGCCAGCCGCGGCCGATGGAAACCCGCTCGGTCCGCACGTTCGGCCAGAAGGCCCAGCGGCCAACCAGCCGCAGCACCGCGGGGGTGAACGTCACCGCCGCGGCCAGCACAAACACCAGGCTCAGCGACATGGCCAGGCCGGCCTGCTTGAACTTGCCGAACTCGGCGAAGCACATCATGCCGATGCCGACAATGGTTGTGCCCGCGCTGGCGGCCAGCGCCGTGCCCACGCGCTCGACGGAGATCGAAATCGCCTCCTCGACCGTGGCGCCGTTGTCCAGCTCTTCCTTGTAGCGGGCCATGAGGAACATGCAGTAATCGACGCCGGCGCCGTAAAGGATGACCGTCACGTAAACCTTGCTGCCGGAAAACAAGTCGAGCCAGCCGGCGTCAGCCATCATTGCCAGCGAGCGCAACGCAACGAACACGGCCACGGCCACCGTGAGCAGCGGAATCACGGCCAGCACCGGAGCGCGGTAAATCGCCGCCAACAGCACCAGCACCAAAAGGATCGTGACCCAGTCGATGCGGCGGGCGCTTTCGGCGGCGGCCTTCCGCATGTCGCGGCCCACGGTCGCCGTCCCGCTGACCGCGACGTCCAGTCCGGCGGGCATCTCCTCGTGCAACTCCGGCGGGCGGGTGCGCATCTCCTCCGGCTCGCCGATCACCAGCCGCTCGATCCGCTCGACCGTGGCCGCGTTGTTGCGGCCGAAGAACTCCGTCGACAATTCGACCATGACCAGCGTGGCCTTGCCGTCGTCGCTCTTGAGCATGTGCCCGATCGTCGCGTCGGCCGATGTGCGCACGCGGGTGATGATCTGCTCGGGCTGCTCCAGCCCCGCGACCTGAGACGTTTCCAGCCGCCAGTCGCGGACCGAGAGTCCGCCGCTCTCCAGCCGGTCGGCCAGCTCCGGCGGAATCCGCGCTTGCAGTCCCGCGACCTCGAACCGCCGCCGCACCCGCGCTTCGAGACTGGTCGAGACGGAAGTCTGCGGGTCGGGATCGCTCTCGCTTTTGAAGACGTCGGCGTGCCAGTCGCGGACGACCGCCAGCGCGATCGCTTCCGGCACCCCCTCCAGGGAATCCGTGAGCGCCTG
>JAHWKJ010000085.1 GCA_019347905.1 Planctomycetota bacterium | reverse complement strand
CGGCGGCGGGGGGCGCGCTGTAGTGGTGGCCGGGGGCGCCCCCCCGCCGCCCCCCGTCCCCCCGCCGTCCCCCGTGGGCGCGTCGGGGCTCGGCGGGTGCTGGGCGCCCCCCCGGGGGGGGGGGGGGGGGGGGCCCCCCCGCGGAGGAGCGAACATCGAACATCGAACATCGAACATCGAACGTTGAACGACACGAACGAACGTCCAACGTTCAACGTTCAACGTCCAACCTCCAACGGCAGGATCGCGACGAATTCGCCCACTGGGATGTCGCCTTCTGGTCGGAGCGGCTGCGCGAGCGGCGCTACGAATACACCGACGAAGAGCTACGACCCTACTTCCCCCTGCAGCGCGTGCTGGACGGATTATTCGGCCTGGCGGAGCGGTTGTTCGACGTTACGGTCCGTTCCGCCGACGGCGAGGCGCCGGTGTGGCACAAAGACGTGCGGTTCTTCAAGGTCTTCGATCGATCGCGCGGGCACATCGCTTCGTTCTACCTCGATCCCTACTCGCGGCCCGAAAACAAGCGCGGCGGCGCGTGGATGGACGAGTGCTTCGTCCGCCGCTACGACCGCGGGCGGCTGCAGCTTCCCGTCGCGCACCTCGTGTGCAACGCCACGCCGCCGGTGGGCGAGAGGCCGTCGCTGATGACGTTCCGCGAGGTCGAGACGCTGTTTCACGAGTTCGGCCATGGGCTGCAGCACATGCTGACGATGGTCGACTACCGCGACGCCGCCGGCATCAACGGCATCGAATGGGACGCCGTCGAACTGCCCAGCCAGTTCATGGAGAACTGGTGCTACCACCGGCCGACGCTCGTGGGTATGACGGCCCACTACGAAACCGGCGAACCGCTGCCCGAGCGGCTGTTCGAGAAGATCAAGGACTCGCGGAACCACCTCTCGGGCACGCAGATGCTCCGGCAGCTCCGCTTCGGGATGACCGACATGCGCCTGCACCACGTTTATGATCCCGAAGGCGCGCTGACGCCGTTCGATATCGAGCGGCAGGTGGCCGAACGGACGTCGCTCTTGCCGCCGCTGCCGGACGACCGCTCGCTGTGCTCGTTCCAGCACATCTTCGCGGGCGGCTACGCGGCGGGCTACTACAGCTACAAATGGGCGGAGGTGTTGAGTGCCGACGCCTTCGCCGCCTTCGAGGAGGCCGGCCTGGACGACGAGCAGGCGGTCGCGGCGACGGGCCGGCGGTTCCGCGCGACGGTGCTGTCCTCCGGCGGCGCCCGCCACCCCATGACCGTCTTCCGCGATTTCCGCGGCCGCGAACCCAGCCCCGAACCCCTCCTGAGACACAGCGGGCTGGCTTGACCCCATGAGCCAGGTCGCAGGAGATTGCAGCATCAGCAACTAGAGACGAGACGGCACAGGATCCTCGAATTCCTGATTGGCAAACGACCTCGAAACCTCGTGGGGTGTCAGCAGCAGGACAAGGCTGATCTCGCTCTGCACGTCCTCCGGGAGATGCTCCAGAAACGACCAGACCGTGTCGAACCGATCGCCCGCGTCGATGCCGGCGAAGTCCGCATCGACGATGCGAATGCGAATCGAGACGGAGCTGTATCGATAGACGACGATCTCCGCACTCGGATGCTGTTCGTCGTACCTCTGAAGCGCTTCTTCGACCGCTTGCAAAGCATGATCGACCTCGCCACGGATGCGGATCATGTCAAAGTCTCCCATCCGCCCACACGATGAACTGCTCAGCCGTCTGCAGGAAGCGCTCGGCCTGCCGAACGGGCGCCGTGCCGGATCGATAACGCCACTCTGTGTCCCACGTATTCAGTAGCGCGAAGGACTTGGCGATCTCGCGCGGAAATGGCGAACCGCCGAAGCCGAAGTATCGCGATCGCAGCCAGTCATAATTGTGGGCCCGTGCTCCGCGAAAATCCGCGACCATCGCCGCGCGCTCGTGGGCCGGCACCACCGACAGTACCAGCGCCTTCAACAGACATTCAATACCGTATCCGGCCAGGTAGATCGCCCCCGTCGTTCGCCCCGCCTTGTCGAGCAGCAGGCGCGCGTCCTCGAACCGCTGCTTGCCGGCACGGTAGAACGGCCGAGCCTCTGAAACTTTCGGTAGACCCATGTCACTCGAAGCTGCCGCTTCAGCAAACTCTACCGCAACCCGTGCATGTCGCACGAGAGGCCGCCCGCCGCGGGCACGTACGTCTGCCGCACGTAATCCATCACCATGCGGTCGGCGTTGAACCGCCAGCCCAGCGTCCGCACGGCGCGCTTCATGCGGCTGATCCACTTCTGCGGCAGGTCGTCTGCATCGCGGTTGTAGAACAGCGGGATGACCTCCTGCGTGAGCACCTCGTACAGGTGGTCGGCGTCGCGCTGATCCTGCACGTTGGCATCGACGTGCGTCTGACCGCTGCCGATGGCGAAGCCGTTACTGCCGTCGAAGGCTTCCGCCCACCAGCCGTCCAGAATCGAACAGTTGAGGCCGCCGTTGAGCACGACCTTCTGACCGCTGGTGCCGGAGGCCTCCAGCGGCCGCCGCGGATTGTTGAGCCACACATCGACGCCCTGCACCAGGTGCCGTCCGAGGTTGATGTCGTAGTCTTCGAGGAACACCAGCCGACCCTTGAAGGGCGCTTCGCTGGCGAGCTGGAACACCCGCTGCACGATGCGTTTGCCGCTGTCATCCGCCGGATGCGCCTTGCCGGCGAACAGGAACTGCACCGGACGGTCGGCGTCTTCGATAATCTTCCGCAGCCGGTCGAGGTCGCGCGCCAACAGGTCCGCCCGCTTGTAGGGCGCGAAGCGGCGGGCAAAGCCAATCAACAGCGCCCGCGGGGTCAGCACCTCGCTCAATTCGGCGAGGCGGCGATCGCTCTCGCCGCGGCGGCGGGCCTGCTCGACCAGACGCCGCCGCGCGTAATTGATCAGCCGGTTTTTCAGCGACTCGTGCGTCTCCCACAACTCCCCCGGCGTGACGGTTTCGAAGCCGGACCACACCTCCGGCTCGCCGGTACGCTGGAACCAGTCGGCCGGCAGCACGCGGTCGTAAATCGCCCGCATCTGGGCCGAGAGCCAGCTCGGCACGTGCACGCCGTTCGTAATGTGGCCGATGGGGATTTCCTCTTCGCTCCGCCACGGCCACAGGCTGGCCCACATCCGCCGGCTGACCACGCCGTGCAGGCTCGAGACGGCGTTCGCCCGGCGGCTGAGCTTGAAGGCCAGCACCGTCATGCAGAACGATTCCTCGTGGTTCTGCGGATCGACCCGTCCCAGCCCCAACAGGCCGTTATGATCCAGCCCCAGACGGTCGGCCAGCGGGCCCACGTGCTCGTCGATCAATGCCGAATCGAAGCGGTCGTGCCCGGCCGGCACCGGCGTGTGCGTGGTAAAGACGCACGACGAAGCCGTCTCGCGCAACGCCTCATCGAACCCCAGGCCGTCTTCCTGCATGCGGCCGGCGATCACTTCCAGCGGCGCGAAGGCCGAATGGCCCTCGTTCATGTGGATCACGTTGGGGCGGATGCCCAGCGCCATGAGCGCCCGCACGCCGCCGATGCCCAGCATGATCTCCTGCCGGATGCGCGTCCGCTGATCGCCGCCGTACAGACGCGCGGTCAAATGGCGGTCTTCGTCCTTGTTATCGGGAATGTCGGTGTCGAGCAGGTACAGGTTGACGCGTCCGACCGCCACGTGCCGCACCCGGGCGAAGATCTTCCCGCTGCGGGTCTCGACGGAGACGACGATGGGCTTGCCGTCCTTCCCGCGCACGCCGCGCAAGGGAAGCTTGGCCGTATCGACCTCGGTATACAGTTCCTGCTGCCATCCGGTCGGATCGACGTGCTGCGAGAAATACCCCTCGTCGTAAAACAGCCCGACGCCGACCAGCGGGATGCCCAGGTCGCTGGCGCTTTTCAGATGGTCGCCGGCCAACACGCCCAGGCCGCCGGAGTAGATCGGCAGCGACTCGTGCACGCCGAACTCTGCGGAAAAGTACGCCACCGGGCGGTGACCCAGAATGCCGGCGTGCGTGTCGCCCCACGTGTCGCGCTGCTCCATGTACTGCCGCCAGCGGCGGTAGGCGCGGTTGTTCGACGTGTGCAGCACGAGCTCGCGGCAGCGTTCTTCGAGCAGGTCCGGCGGATAGTGGTCCAACAGCAGCACGGGGTTGTGCGCGAGCTGCGACCACAGCGTGGGGTCGATCGAGCGAAAGAGATTGGTAACTTCCGGCTCCCAGCTCCACCAGAAGTTGCCGGCCAGTTCGGTCAGCTTGTCGTGAATGCTCTTCTGTCTGGCCATCGGGCTCCATCCTGCGGGAAAACGGCACGCGGCGCGTCATCTGCGCCGGGCACATGTCGATCGGCAACGGCCGCGCGCTCCCTCAGCATCCCGCCGGGGCGGCCGCTTCTGCGACAGAGTATGGCAGATCACGCCGGACGGGTCGAGCGCTTTCCTGGAACTCCCGATCCCGGTTGAGCCGCGGGTTTCGGCGCCAGGCACCGCGCCGCAGCGGGTTGACGTCGCGCTGCGGGAACGCCGACACAGACATCGGCTCGGTCCAACCCTCAACAACTCCGCGGACCATCTCGGCAAGCTGCCCCTGCCCCAGCCACGGTGCGTCCTCTTCCACACTCAGCCCGTCACCCTCCGCCCAGCACCTCCGCCGCCGGCTTCTCGTTGATCGTTTCCAGCGTCTCGACCGACCGCAGGAAGTCGGCGTTGGCGCGGGCGGCCTCCTTGTCCATATAGAGGTGCCGCAGTGGCATGCCGTCGAGTGCCGAAAGCTCTGAAACGCGCGTTTCGTGGATCCAGAGTTGTTCGAGCGGTGCGCCCTTCAGCGGCGAAAGATCGCTGACGGCATTCCGGCCGATGGAAAGTTCCGCCAGCGCCATTCCCCGCAACGGCGACA
Source organism: Planctomycetota bacterium (assembly GCA_019347905.1). Lineage (GTDB taxonomy): Bacteria > Planctomycetota > Planctomycetia > Planctomycetales > Planctomycetaceae > JAHWKJ01. The sequence continues at coordinate 10,213 of JAHWKJ010000085.1, read as the reverse complement.
GATCCATGAGCAGGCCCGTGCCGCTTGAGAGAGGCTCGCAAATCAGCCGCTTCAAGCCCGGCAGAGCCCGGACTGGGGCGATGTCGGTGATCGACTCGGTTCGCACGTGGAGGAGCGTCACGTGGCCATCTTCGACTGCATGTTTCTGCACCAGACCACCGGCCAAATGATCGGCGCCGGGGTTGAGTTCGTGCAGCCGCTGAGCAACCGCCTGCACCTGCTCTTCCGGGGGCAGGGCCGCCACGCGGGCGTTGAACTCCTCGTCGGCTCGCAGCCGCGATTCGACGCTCGCCCAGAATTGGGCCGCCGGCATGTCATTGATCGTCTCGAGCGGCAGCGACTTGAGAGTCTCCGTCCAGCTTCGGTCGTAGGGCCGCGCATCGCACCACAGCGATTTCAGCGGCGCTCCCCGCAGCGGCGAGAAATCGGCGACCGGTGTGTTATGCAGCCAGACGACCTTCAGGGGCACACCGGCCAGTGGCGATCCGTCCGTGAGCTCAAAGCAATAGTCGATTTGCAGGTACGCGAGTGGCATGCCGCTCAACGGGCTGAGGTCCGAGACGCGAGTCTGGCGGCAGCCAAAGGACTTCAGCGGCATTCCGGCCAGCGGTGAAAGATCGGTAACGGCTGTTGTGCCGACAAACAGCACCTGTAGGTCCATGCCTTTGAGCGGCGACAGATCGGCAACGCGCGTGCCGGCACAGTCAAGGTGCTTGAGCGGCATCTCCTTGAGGGGCGAGAGATCAGACACCGGACTATTGCGGCCCGCGAGGTACTCCAGCGGCATACCGGCCAGTGGAGAGAGGTCCGAAACGAACGACCGACACAACTCCAGCCATTTGAGCTTTAATCCCCTCAACGGGGAGAGGTCGCACAGCCAGGTCGGTTGAGTCGCAGTCAACTGCAGGTGATCGAGCTGCGTCAATGCTCGGAGCGGTGACAGGTCCATAATGTGCGCGACGTCGATGCCCAGCCGCAGGACGTCACCATTGACGATCTTGTGATTGACGATGCGTCCCTCGGAACCCGGATTCAGCTCCATCAGCCGTTTAGCCACCGCCGCGATCTGCTCTTCGGGCGGCAGGGCGGCGACGCGGGCGTTGAACGCCTCATCGGCCTGGAGACGGTCTTCGACGCTCTGCCAGAAGTCGGCCGCCGGCTGCCCGTTGACATGCTCCAGTGGCAGGGAGCGGAGCGTTTCATTCCACGTTCGGTTGTAGGACCGCAGGTCGCAGGTGATTGCCTTGAGGGGCATATCCTTGAGAGGTGAAAAGTCGCTGATGGGAGCCCCGTCGCAATGCAGCGTTGCGAGTCCCATTCCATCCAGGGGCGACAGGTCCGAAACCGGCGTGTGCCGCACGTTTAAGCCGGTCAGATCCTGCCCACGCAGCGGGCCGAGATCGCTGACGGCTGTGGATGCCAGACCGAGATCCTTGAGAGTTGTGATCCCTGCCAGGGGCGCCAGATTCGTCACGCTCGTTTCCGAGAGATTCAGGTAGACGAGCGGCATCGCTTCGAGTGGTGTGAGATCCGCGACTGCCGTGCCGGTCACACTCAGCGTGCTCAGCGGCATCCCCGCCAGCGGAGAGAGATCCGAAACTCGGGTCTGTTGGATATAGAGTTGCTCGAGCGGCATCCCTGCGAGCGGCGAGAGATCCGAAACGAGCGTATCCCAGCAGTTGAAGTACTTCAGCTTCATTCCGCGAACTGGAGAGAGGTCGGAAATGGCCGTGCCTGTCACCACAAGATGTTCGAGCGGCATTCCCTCGAGCGGTGACAGGTCGTCAATTCGCGTATTATGAACCAAGAGCATCCGCAGCGGCATGCCTTTCAGCGGCGCGAGCGTGGAAACCTTCGTGCCGCCGATCTGAAGGTTGTCCAAAGGCATGCCCGCCAGCGGTGCCAGGTCGGCCACCGGTGTGCCCCGGCAGTCGAAATTCCTCAATGCCATTTCTTTGAGCGGCGAAAGATCGGCGATCTTCGTGGCGAAGCAATAGAGGTTTGTCAGCGGCATGCCTCGCAGCGGAGAAAGATCCTCGACGGCGGTGTATTGCACGTCCAGCTGTGTCAGCTTCATGCCCTGAATCGGAGAGAGATCTGCGAGCGGGTTCCGTGCTGAGCCCGGTGAGCTGCCTTGATTACAGTACAGGCGCGAGAGCTTCTCCAGCGCCCGCACCGGCGAAATGTCGGTAATGAAGTCGGTCACGATTTTCAGCTCGACAATCGCCCCGTTCTCGATCCGGTGCTCCAGCTTGCCGTCGAAGCCGTGATTGAGCTGCTTGAGCCGGTCGGCCACCGCGGCGACCTGCACCTCGGGCGAGAGCTTCGACACCGCCCGCACGAATTCCCAGTCGACCGGGTGGGGAATTGGGATCGGCGCTTCGACGGGAAGCTCCGCTGAAGCGTCGTTGCTCACGACCGGAGGCTGCGTACCCGCCGGCGCTTCGAGGCGCTGAATCTTCACCACCGCCTTGCCGCCGCGGGTCAGCGTGAACCGCTTGTTCTCGACGCGCAGACCGTCGGTGTTGGCCCCCTTGAGCAAGACTTCGTATTCGCCCGAGCGGACGGTGGTTTCGTTGTGGCCCTGCGTCAGTTCCAGGTCGTCGACCTTTTCGCCGGAGCGGCGGAGTGTGACCTCGACGCCGGGTTCGCTGCTTTCGATGATCAGCGTGCCGTTGTCCGTCGCGATCCGCACGACGAAGACGGCGGCCGCGATGATGGCCGTGAGTGCCATGGCGGCCAGGCCGTATTTCGCCGCCGGGCTCGCCCGGCGCTTTGCGGATTTGAAGGAGCGTTCGGCGCGGCCCGCGAGCGGGCCGGCGAAATGCATCGCGGGCGTGGCTGAGTCAGCGGCCTGGGTGGCGGCGTCGGCGGCGGGGTCACGAGAGCGCTCCCCTGCCGGGTCGCGGCTAAACGACTCATCTCTGACCTCTGACCTCTGACCTCTGACTTCTGTCGCTGCGGCCGCGGTGGGGTCGGGGCCGGTCGCCGTCGGGGCGAGGACGCCCACGGCCGTGTCCGGATCCAGCGCGTCGGGCATCAGGCGCTGCATCAGGCCCGCGAGATCTGCTCCGGCGGCAAAGGGTGCCAATGCCGCGGCGACGGCCGCCGCAGTCCGCGGCCGCGCGGCGGGTTTGCGCGCCAGCAGTCGCTCGACCACCGCAGCGAGTTCCGGCGCCACGTCGGGCCGCCGCTCGGCAATCGGCTGAATGCGGTGCTCCAGGAGCGCGCCGATGCGCTGCACGGCGTTCGTGTACTTGCGGCTCTCGAAGGGGGCCTTGCCGCACAAGAGCTTGTACAGTGTGGCTCCCAGGCTGTAGATGTCGACGCGGATATTGACCAGGTGGCTGTCGCCGGCCTGTTCGGGGGCCATGTAATCCAGCGTGCCGACGACCTGGCAGGCCGTCAACTCCGTCGCCGTCTGGTCGCCGGCGAAGTGATCTTCCCCCAGCCGCGCGAGGCCCAGGTCCAGGAGCTTGACCTGGCCGGATGGCGTGAGCATCAGGTTCGAGGGCTTGATGTCGCGGTGAATCAGGCCCTGCCCGGCCGCGTGCTCCAGCGCGAGCGCCGCCTGGCGGATGATCTCGCAGGCGTCGGCGATGCGCAAGGGGCCGTAGCGGTGCACGAGGTGCGCCAGATCGAGGCCCGGCACGTACTCCATCACCAGGTAGTGCTGGCCGTCGTGCTCGCCCGCGTCGTGGGCCTGCACGATGTTCGGGTGCTGCAAGCGGCCCACGGCCTCCATCTCGCGGAGGAAGCGGGTGACGGCCTCGCGGCTGCCGAGCCGGTCTTCGGCCAGCACCTTGAGCGCGACGAGCCGCTTGAGGCGGACATGCTCGGCCTTGTAGACGGCCCCCATGCCGCCTTCGCCCAGCTTTTCCAGCAGCCGGTAATCGCGGACAGTGCCGAGGGCGGCTGCCGCGGCCGGAGACGTTGGCGCGGGGCTGCCGAGGGCCTGCACCCGCTCCAGGGCCTGCCGGCACTCGGGCTCGGCCAGGAATGGCTCGTCGTCGGCCGCCCGCCGCAGGGACGAGGCGAGCGAGTCTCCCGCGTGACTCAGCCGCTCGATGGCGGAAGCGCAGTCCGCGCAGTCGGCAACGTGCTCGGCCACCTCATCGGCGCGGCCTTCCGGCAGCGTGCCCAGCGCGAAGGCGACGAGATCCTCGTGAACGGGACAGGTGGCGGTGGGCATGGGAGGGTTGAGGGTTGAGGGTTATAAGCCGGGAGCGTCAACGCTCGGAGGTTCTAATGACGTATGGGGTACTGCGGTACGAGGTACGTGAGTACGAGGTGCAGGGTTCGAGAGCAGAAGCGAGTGCACCTTCTCACGGGCACCTCGTACCCCATACCCCGTACCCCCGTACCCGGTACCGCGTACCTGCTGGCCTCTGGCCTCCGTACCCGCTGACCTCTGACGTTCCTTCCTCGCCAGCTATTCTTACAACGGAAAAGTCTGACACCTTCTTTTCGCAACGGCTTTTCTCACTCCAGCAGGCCTTCCAGTTCTGCCCGGACGCGGCGCAGCACGCGGGATTTGGCTTTGTAGACGGCGGCGACCGTCATGCCGAGATCCGCCGCCACGTCGACCGGCTTCTGCTGCTCGACCGCCGCTCGCCAGAACGCCTGCCAGCTTCGCGGCTCAAATTCGCTCTGGACCAGTTCCAGCGCGCGGCGAACCACGCCGCCGCCAGCCTGTGCGGAAGCCGCGGGCGGTTCCACCGCAGAAAGCTCCGGCATCTGCTCGAGCAGGCGTCGGGCGTCGCTGCCGCCCGCGGCCGCCGGCCGCGACTCGAGACGCCGAAAGTGATCGCGGATCTTGTTGCGGGCGATCGTCCACAGCCAGCCGCGGAAGGTGTCGCCGGGCCGATCCTTCCGGAAGCCGTCGATTTTTCTCCAGACGGCGGCAAAGACTTCCTGAACGACGTCGGCGGCATCGGCCGGCTGCAGGCCGCAGTGCCGCGCCCAGCCATAGACCGCCGGCCCGTAGACGGAGGATAGCCGTCGCCAGCCCTCGGGGTCGCGGGCGCGGGCCCGGTCGAGAAGGCCTGTGGAGGTCGACGGCGGCAGCCGTGAATCTTGTGCGAAAGACGTGGGCATTCAGAACCGCGGTGCCGGAACCGGCGGGGTGACAATTGTGGCCATGTTCCACAATTCGGGAACCGGCACGATTCTAACCGCATGGCATCGCAGCGAAAGGAACCGGAGTGCTACACGGCGGGGTGGCCGGGGCAAAGGCTTTGCGTGCCCCGGTGCCTCCCATGCACAAGATCGCCGGGGCACGGCCGCAGCGGCCTTTGCCCCGGCCGCTACACGGGCGGACGGCGGCCGGCGATATAGGCTCGCGTGACGGCCTCTTGCGGTGACTCGAAGATCTGCCGGGCCGGGCCGTGCTCGATGAGGCGGCCGACGCCGTCCGGCATCCAGAACATGGCCGCGTGGTCGGCCATCCGCCGGGCCTGCGCCAGGTCGTGCGTCACGATCACCACGGTCAGCCGGCCGCGAAAGCTTGCGATCAGGTCTTCCACCACGCCCGTGGCTAACGGGTCGAGCGAACCGCAGGGTTCGTCGAACAGCAGCACCTCGGGTTGGAGCGCCAGCGCCCGAGCGATGCACAGCCGCTGCTGTTGCCCGCCGGAGAGCGACTGCGCGGGCGCGTCGAGGCGGTCGCGGACTTCGTCCCACAGGCCCACGTCGCGCAAGGCTCGTGCGGCGATCTCATCGCGGTGCCGGCGCGGGCGGACGCCGTGCTCCTTCAGCGGCAGATCGATGTTGCGGCGGATCGACAACGGAAACGGATTGGGCTTCTGAAAGATCATGCCCATGCGGCGACGCAGGCCGATCGTGTCGGCCGCCGGCGAGCGCACGTCCAGCGAACCGAACGCGATGCTCCCCGAGACGCGGCAACCGGGAATCATATCCGTCAGGCGGTTGAGGGCGCACAGGAAGCTCGTCTTCCCGCAGCCGGAGGGGCCAATGAGCGCCGTGATCGCGCCGCGCTCGATCGCGAGAGACACGCCGTCCAGCACGGTGCGCCGGCCGTAGGCGAGCGCGAGGTTCTGCACCTCGATGGCCGGCCCGTTCACCGGCGCGGCTGTAACTATTTGCCCGCATTCCGCGTTCATACGGTGACGATGTTTCTCCGCAGCCAGCGGTCGGCGAGGCTCCAGGCAATCAGGTTGATCGCCAGCACGAGGGCCATCAGCACGAGCGCCGAGGCGTACGCGTGGTCGTTGCCGCCGGGCACGGTCATCGACAGGTTGTAGATGTGCAGCGACAGCGCGCGGCCGGAATCCATCAGCGACTCCGGCATGCGGTCGACATCCCCACTGGTGAAGATCAAGGCCGCCGTTTCCGCCAATGCCCGGCCGACGCCCAAAACCAGTCCAACGAACAGCCCGGGTCCCGCAGCCGGCAACAGCACGTGGAACAGCGTGGCTCTCCGCGACATGCCCAGCGCGGCCGCCGCGCGGCGGTAGTCGTCCGGCACCGCGCGCAGGCCCGCTTCGGTCGCGCGAATCAGGATCGGCAGCACCATGCACGCCAGCGTCAACCCACCCGAGAGGATCGAGAAGCCCAGCCCCAGCGTCACGCAGAACAGCGCGTTGCCGAACAGTCCGAATACGATCGACGGCACGCCGGCGAGGAGGTCGAGGCTGCGGCGGACTGTGCGGCCGAACCAGCCGTGGGACGACGTGAACTCGGCCAGCAGCACCGCGGTGCCCAGTCCGATCGGCACCGACGCGGCCAGGCACACCGCCAGAATCAACAGCGTCGAAACGAGGATCGGACCAATGCCTCCCGCGCGTCCGGCGTTCCGCGGCGCCGCAGTCAAAAACTCCCACGAGACGTGCGGCAGCCCATGCACGACGACGTCGCCGACGATCCATACAAACGCCGCCAGGACCGACAACGCCGCCGCCCAGATCAGCGCGGCGATCGCCGCGTCGCAGGAAACAAACAGCCGGGCGGCCGTAGCAGCAAGCTGCCACCTTGCTCGTCCTGGTGGCAAATCGATCGTCACAAGCTGGCAGCTTGTGGTTACGTCACCGGTGCCGTCACGCATCGGCGGCCCTCCGGCTCAGCAGCGCCGCCGCCGCCACGAGACCCGCCACCAGGACCATCAGCACGAGGCCGCTGACGAACAACGCCGCACGGTGCGTATGCATCGCGTAGCCCATCTCCAGCGCGATGTTCGCCGTCAGCGTGCGGACGGGATCGAACAGGCTGTGGGGAATCTGCGGCACGTTGCCGCAAACCATCAGCACGGCCATCGTCTCGCCGAGCGCACGGGCGGTCGCCAGCAGCACGCCGGTGAGGATGCCCGCCCGCGCCGCCGGCAGCACGACGCCGAAAATCGTCCCGCGGCGCGAAAGCCCCAGCGCCGCGGCGGCCCGCAGGTACTCGGTCGGCACGGCGGCGATGGCGGCATCGGCCACGAGAGCGGTTGTGGGCAGGATCATCAGGCTCAAGACGGCGATACCCGCCAGCAAACTCGTGCCGGGCGGCTGCAGCCGCGCGATCAACGGCACCAGCACCACCAGCCCCCAGAAGCCGTACACGACCGAGGGGATCCCGGCCAGCAGTTCGACGATTCGCCGATACGCTCCCGCCGCGAACTTCGGCGCGTAGAAACGGCAAAAGAGCGCGGACGCCACGCCCAGCGGCGCGGCGACGGCCAGCGCCCCGGCGGTCGTGAGCAGCGTTCCGACGATCATCGGCACGAGATTGAACCGCCCGCCCCGGACGCCCGCTGCGGGATGCCACGACGGATCGCCGAAGAACCGCCCGAGTCCCACATCGCGCAGCGCCGGCAGCGATTCGACAACGAGAAAACCCACGATCAGCAGCACGACCGCGCCCGCCACCGCCGCACAGACGCGCAGCATCCAGACGAAGATCCCTCGCTGGCGCTTCGGGTTAGTGTCTGCCACACCAACCCGAAGCGCCAGCGAGGCGCCTTGTTTGCGCGGCGGGCTATTTGCGAGTGCCTCACTTCGTGAGCGGGACGAACGACTGCTCCCGGACAATGTCGTGCACCCTTTCGGAGCGGGCGAAGTCGAGAAACTCCTTCACAAGACCGGTCGGCTCCTGCCGGGTGACGAGGTTCAGCGGCCGCGACAGTGGAAACGTGCCGTCGGCCACCGCGGCGCTCGAGGCCGGCACGCCGCCGAGCGGCAGGAGGCGAATCGGCACCCCCTGGGCGGCGTCGTATTCGGCCGTGCCGATCGACACGTAGCCGATCGCGTGCGGGTTCCCCGCGACCGTCTTCACGCCTTGCTCATTGTCGCCGATGACAACGTCGGCCTGGATGTCTTCGCTCGCGAGGCCGAAGTGCGCGAGGAACAATTCCAGCGTCGAGCGCCCCTCCGCCTTGTTCACCACGGTGATCGGCGCATCCTCGCCGCCCACGGCGCTCCAGTTCTCAATTCGCCCGGTGTAGATCCCCGCGATCTGCTCGTCGTCCAGAGCGGCGACTGGGTTGTCGGCATGCACGATGACGCCGATCCCGTCGCGGGCGATGGTGACGGCGTGCAGATCGTGTTCGTCGGCCTTGAGCGCCCGCGAGACCATGCCGACGTCGGCCAGTCCGCGGCGCGCATCGGCGATGCCGCGCGACGACCCGCCGGACTGCACGTCGATCCGCACACCGGGACTCTCGGCTTCAAAGCGTTTGGCGATTTCGGAGGCCAGCGGTGCCACCGTGCTGGAGCCGGTGAGCACCAGCCGCTCCTCGATCCGTGTCGTCCGGCCCTCTGTGTCGGAGCACGAGCACGCACACAGCACCGGCATCGCGCCGCAGACGGCCGCGTAGACGGATCGCATCATGAGAGCGTTTCGACCCTTCACACGCTTTGCCCAAAAAAGGGGACGGTCCCCTTCACGCTGTGTCCCTGGCTTTCGTTGAATGCAACCGGTAGGGGGACAGTCCCCTTTTTTGGGCAAAGCTCACTCGAAGGCAATCAGGCAGCAGCCCAGGTTGATCGCCTTGCCGCGGCGGGCCGCCTCGAACTCCGGCACCAGCGAATACAAGACCGCTTTGCCGTCGCGGCGGCTGGTCACGAGGCCGGCCTCGCGCAGCACCTTCAGATGATGCGACAACAGGCTCTGCTCGACGCCGAGCGACGCGTTCATTTCGCCGACGTGCTTCGGCCCGTCGAGCAACTGCTGCACGACCGCCAGTCGCGTTTCATCGGCCAGCACCTTCAGCAGCCCGGCACACGAGAGCGTTTCGGCGGCGCTATCCGGCACAGGATGGCCCCCAAGTGGCTTCAAGGAACATTCAACTGAACGCAAACTAATATGAATTGTTCCTCAAGTCAAATGTCCGTTGCGTTCGTGTTATGATGGCGGCCGGGATCAGCTCGCATCGCCCGAGAGGAGGAGAGGTATGCAGCAGCGGCGATTCGGACCGCTCGAACGCGAAGTCCCGGTGCTCGGTCAGGGAACGTGGAATATCGAGACCGGCGACCGGGCGGCGGCGATCGCCGCGCTCCGGCGGGGACTCGATCTGGGTATGACGCACATCGACACCGCGGAGATGTACGGCTCCGGCGCCGCGGAGGAGATCGTCGGGGAGGCGATCGCCGGGCGGCGGGACGAAGTGTTTCTGGTCTCCAAGGTCCTGCCGGAAAATGCCTCGCGGAAGGGCACGCTCGCGGCCTGCGAGCGGTCGCTCAAACGCCTCCAGACGGGCCGGCTCGACTGTTATCTGCTCCACTGGCGCGGCCCGCATCCGCTGACCGAAACGATCGCGGCCTTCGACCAGTTGCAGGACGAGGGAAAGATCCGCTCGTGGGGCGTCAGCAATTTCGATGTGCACGACCTGGAAGAAGCCCTGAACATTGCGGCCGACGGGCGGCTCGTCTGCAACCAGGTGCTGTATCATCTTCGCGAGCGGGCCATCGAGCACGCCGTCATTCCGTGGTGCGATTCTCATGGCGTGGCGGTCGTCGCCTACAGTCCCTTCGGACAGGGAAACTTTCCGGAGCCGCACACGACAGGCGGCCGCATGCTGGAGGAGATCGCCCGCAAGTACGACGCCACGCCGCGGCAGGTCGCGCTCGCGTTTCTCTTACGGCATTCGGCGATGTTCGCCATTCCGAAAGCCTCGCGTGCCGAGCACGTCGAAGACAACGCCGGAGCCGGCGAACTGTCGCTGAGTGAAGAAGATCTTGCAAGAATCGATGAAGCGTTCCCGCGAGGTCCAAAGCGG
>JAHWKJ010000597.1 GCA_019347905.1 Planctomycetota bacterium | reverse complement strand
CTCTTCCGATCTTGGTCGCCGGCGATACCGGGACGCTGAATTCCTGGTCTCTCAGTTTCGAAACCGATGATCCGGCCGACGTGGAACGCAGCAGGGTGACCGACGCGGACGGCAACTACGCCTTCACCGGCCTCGCACCGGGGAGGTTCACCGTGGCCCAACTCGTTCCCGCGGATTTCGTTCCGGTCGAAGCCTTGCAGGCAGACTTCGACAACGGCAGCGGAGTGCCGAGTGCCGATGGCTTCACGACCAGCGGCAGTGCTGCTGACCAGTGGCATCTTTCGACCGGACGCGACGGCGATCTCGGGCACAGTTCGGGGGGCAGCTTCTATTTCGGCAGCGGCGAAGGACCGGCCGGCGGAGGGCTCTACAGCAACAATGCCTTCGGTACGCTCACCTCGCCCGTCATCGATCTGACCGGCGTCGGCGGACGTCAGGTTTTTCTGGCATTCAATCATTTCCTCGACGCGGAGGATGGCTTTGACATCGCGACCGTCAGTGTCGTCTCGGGCGGAGTCGTCAGCGACATCGCCGACTCGGATGATCCCATCTTCGGCGGACTCGGGGGACTCGATTTCGATACCGGTGGCTTCGTCTCCGAGCGTTTCGACATCAGCGCCTTCGCCGGCCAGCAGGTTCAGATTCAGTTCACGTTCGGCAGCGACAATTCGGTGGCCGAGGAAGGCTGGTACGTCGACGATGTCGTCGTTTCCGTATCTCGCACCGTTACGCTCGTCTCGGGTCAGATCGTCGCCGGCGTCGATTTCGCCAACGGCGGCACCGGGCAGATCAGCGGCAATGTCTTCAGCGACTTCGACGGCAACGCGACGCAGGATGCCGGCGAGATCGCGCTGGCGGGGATTCCGGTATTCCTCGACGACGACGCCAACGGCCAGCGGGATGCCGGCGAAGCGTTCGCGCTGACCGGCGCGAACGGCAACTACGTGCTCGACCGGCTGCCGGCGGGCAACTTCATCGTCGCCGTGGACGCGGCGGGTTACGCCATCACCGATCCGGCGAACCTCACGCACAACGTGACGCTGGCCGTCGGCGGGACCGCCACGATGCGCGACTTCGCCCTGCAGGGAGGACGCATCGAGGGCACCAAGTTTCTCGACGTCGACGGCGACGGCGTTCGCGATGCCGGCGAGCCGGGACTGGCCGGCTTCGTCATCCGGGCGCTCGACGCCACAGGTAACCTGGTCGGCCAGACGGTGACCGATGCCGACGGCTTCTACCGGCTCGATGTCCCCGGCGGGGACATCGTCGTCGTCGAAGATCAGCAGCCGGGCTTTTTGCAGACGGCGCCGGTGGCGGCGGGTCCCGGCGCGGTGCTGTTCGATTTCGAGGCGGGGACCGGCGGCTTCGCCGCCGCGGGCGCGTGGCATCTTTCGACCGGCCGCACCTTCAATGTCGGCCACAGCCCGCTTCACAGCTTTTACTTTGGAACCGGCGAAGGGCCGAATGGCGGAGGGACATACGCAAACGAGACCTTCGGTACGCTCACCTCACCGGTGATCAACCTGCCCACCGGCCAGGCCGCCTTCCTCGAGTTCAACCACTTTCTGTCGATCGAAGATTTTTACGATACGGCCAGCGTCACAATCATCGACGGCACCACGCGAACGACAATCGCCGATAACACGCTCATCGGCAACCTGCCCGACTTCACGGGCCGGTTTCTGCCGGTGAGCCTCGACGTTTCGACGTTTGCCGGCCGCTCGATCCAGGTGGAGTTCGGTTTCGAGAGCGACTTCAGCATCGTGCGCGAGGGCTGGTACGTCGACGACGTCGCGATCCGGCTGGGCGCTCCCGGTGGCGCCCACGTGGTGGTCGCTCTCGACGCCGGAGAAACCCGCCCCGGTTTTGACTTCGGCAACCAGGATCTGGACGAATTCCCGAACGCAGTCGTTCCAGGCGCCACGCCGCTGGCCGTGGCGGCGAACACAACGACCATCGTTGACAGCCGCATCGATCGCGCCGGCGACGTCGACGTGTTTCGCATCGTCGCGCCGCAGACTGGCTTTCTGGCGGTGCGGATGGTCTCGCCGGACTTCACGCTCGATCCGTTCCTGCGTCAGCGCGACGCGTTGGGCACGGTGCTCGATTTCGACGACGACAGCGGCGGCGGCCTCGATGCCCTCTTGGCATTTCGCGTCACCGCGGGGCAGGAGCTGTTCATCGAGGCCGATCTCTTCCCCTTCCTGCTCGATCACGGTGCCTATCAGTTGCAGGTGACGAGCACCGGCGCCGACCTGCCCGTCGCCTTCTCATCCGTCGGTCCCGACCAGTTCGTCGGGACGGCCACGGGACAGGTGGCGAATCCCGGACACGTGCAGGTGTTCCGCATCGACATTCCGGCGGCGACGGCGCCCGGCAGCGAATTGGTCATCGACGCGGCCCGCACGCCCGACAGCGACCTCGACACGATCCTGATCCTGTTCGACCAGTTCGGCAACGTCGTCGATTTCAACGATGACATCGACTTCTTCGGCGACAACTTTAACAGCCGCCTTCCGGATCCATCCTTCGGGGTTCCGATCGACGTCAATCCGGGCGACCAGTTCTTCGCGGCCGTCGGCGGATTTGCAGACAGTTCCGGACGGTTCAGCCTCACGACGCGCGTGGCCCCCCCCGGGGCGGACGACTTTTCGGATGACGTCTTCGCTCCCTTCAATCTCGGCAGTGTGCCGGTGGTGCAGAACGGCCGCATCGGCGCCGCCGGCGAGCAGGATACGTTTCTGATTTCGATCCCCGGCGGCACGTCGGGCGTGTTGGAAATCGGCCTTGCGGCCGATGCCGGCAGCACGCTCGATACGGTCCTGGGGCTGCGCGATCCGCTCACGGGTGACCTGATCGCCTTCAACGACGACTCCGTCGATCCGTTCGGCGGGTTCACGCTCGACAGCCGCATCACGCGGCAGGTGCTCGGCGGGGAGCAGTTCGTCGTCGTGGCCCGCGGCTTTTCGACCAGTCAGGGCGACTACACGCTGGACGTGCAATTAGCGGGCGCCATCGCGGGCGATGTCGGCAATACCATCGCCGACGCGACCGATCTGGGCGTGCTGGATTTCAACGGTCTCAGCGTGACGCGGCCGGGCGCGATCGACTCGCCATTCGACGTGGACGTGTTTCGCGTGGAGATGTCCGCTAATTTGCTGGCGAACTCCACGCTCCGCATCCAACAGAACGCCGCGCCCGGCAGTTCGCTCGACTCGTTCGTGCGCGTGTTCGATGCGGGCGGCAACCTGCTGGCGGCGAACGATGACGTCGGCTTCGATCCCGTGACGTTCAACTTCAGCTTCAACAGTCTCGTGTCGGTGGGCGTGCAGCCGGGGGATGTCCTGTTCGTGCAGGCCGGCGCCTTCGGCTCCAGCACGGGCGGCTACGAGCTCGTTCTCGACGTGGCCGACGACTTCGCCAACGCGATGGCCGACGCCGGCGACGTTCCGCTCGACGCCTTCGGCAGTGCCGTGCGGGCAGCCAGCCTCGAGACGCGGGGCGACGTCGACTGCTTCCGCCCCCGTTTCGGAGGCGCGCTGGCGAATGTCGCCGTCGCGGCGCGACGGACCGGCGAAGCTGCGGCGCTCGCCGGCGGGGTGGGGGACGACCCATGGGGGCATTGGCTTCGCGACCGCCTCGCGGCCGAGGGAGTCGAGCTGCGGTGGTTCTCGCTCGTTCCCGGCGTGCAGACCCCGCTCGCGCTGGTGACCTTCGACCGCGCCCGCGAGCCGGCCTTTCGGGTCCACGGCGAGGGGATCCAGGCAACGCTCGCCTCGGTCGAGGACCGGCTCGAGGAGGCGATCGGCTCCGCGAGCGCGCTCGCCTTCGGCTCCAACACCCTCGTCAACG
>JAHWKJ010000596.1 GCA_019347905.1 Planctomycetota bacterium | reverse complement strand
CCCGGGCGTGGTGGTGGCGGGGGGCGGGCCCCGGCCGGGGGGTGCTCTTGTGGGGGCGCCCCGCGGCGGCGCCGCCCGGGGCGGCCGCCCCCCGCCCCCCGCCCCCCCCCCCCCCCCCGCCACCATCACCGCCACCCTCCGTGCTCGGAGCGACGGGGGCCGGCACGAATTGCCGGACAGGCACGCTGTCCCGTGCGGGCGATTGCGACTGAACAGCCTCTAGCTCGCCGTCGCTCGGCACTCGATTCTCAGTTCCCGCCGCCGCTACGCCGGAGTCCGCTCCAGCGTTCGCAGATCCGGGCAGCGCCAGCTCAGCGTCGACCACTGGGGGCGTCGCCCCCGAAGCCGTCGCGTCTGAAGCCGTCCACGCCGCAGCCGGCCCGGCCGAATGGCCGGCCGCCAAGGTCGACCACGCCTCGACGATGCCGCGCGGCGGCACGGGTGTATCCAGCGACGATTGAGGCGGTTCGACGGTCGGCAGGGAAGTCAAAGTCGCAGATGGCGTTGGCAATTGGTTGTCAGCCGCGGCGGGGACAGCTTTCAGTAATTCCACCAGCCCACGCGGCGCCGCGGCCGCGGAAGCGTTCGGGGAACCTGAGGGCCAGTCCTCAAAACTCACCGAGGCCGACGACGGCTCGACGATCGGCTGGAGCAGCGCAGCGGAAGTGCCGGCGTCCAGCGCGATAAACGGCGGCAGCCCGCCTACGCCCGTCAGCGCGCTTCCTGTCGCAGACTCTACTGGCTCTACCGGCTCTACTGGGACTGCTGAGTCCGACGCTGGTAAGCGGATCACCGGCACGGCAGCGAAATGCGGCGGCGGGACAGCGCCCGCTTCGCCACGCTGGTTTGCGGCTGCGGCTTCCAAATCGACGTTGGCCACAGCAGGTCCGGAGCCTCGCCGCGCCGCCTCGAGCCGCTGGCCGAAATCTTCGGCGCCGGACTCGGCACTGCCGGCAGAGAGGGCGTCGGCGGTGAGCGCCGCGCCATCTGCGGCGGGCGATTCGGCCGCCAGAAACAAGCCGGAGACATCCATGACGTGGGCTGTTGTCGATGCGGCGCCGTACTCGGGCGCGATCCGCAGGGGCACTGTCGCTCCCATCCGTGGGAGGCCCCGTCATCGACTACATCGACACGTTGCCGGCCGTCTCATCAACCAATTCGGTCTCCGGCCGCCCCTGGCTGAGGGCCTTGAACAGCTCCCCGCCACGCTGCCGCACCGCGTCGTCGCCCTCGGCGGCGGCGAACTCCTTGAGGATTTTGGCGACCGTGCGGGCCGGCATATCGCGCAACAACAGCAGGTTTTGCTCCAGATCGAGCTGCATCAGGTAGCCCACCGCGTCGCCCGCGGACAAGCCGGCCAGCACTTCGCGGCCGCGTTCGGCGGCCTCGCCCGTCGCGGCGGTTCGCAGCTCGTCGAGCCGCCGCTGAAACTCCTGCTGCTGGCTGTCGAAGAGCGCCGCCTGAGCGCGGAGCGCGTCGCGGCGTTCCTCGACCAGGCTTTTGAGGACGTCGAGTTCGCTCTGGCGGGCTTCGAGATCGAACAGCCGCACGACCCGCTGGTCCACGATCTCCTCGTGCGACGGCCGCATCGATTCACTCATGGCATCTTCCGGTGGCACCGCTGCATCATCGGCGCTAATGACCGCCGCCACGTCGCGGATGGTTTCGGCATTCAGCCGCCCACGGGACCACAGCCAGCCCAGCGCCGCAAGCTGCGAGAGCACGACGGCGATCGAAACGACGGACAACAGGATGAGGACGATGCGTTTCATGGGGTTGTGCCTTCAGCCCCGGGAGGGGCGCTGGACCGTAGCCCATGGCGCAAGCCATGGGGATCAGCGTTCGTAGGGATTCTCAGGCAGGGGCGGAAGAAGATCGACCGTTGTTTCTGTCGCCCCTGCCGGGGCTGGCAACCGCCCCGCGCAAATCACGGGTACCGATACTCGATGTGTCCATATTCCTTTCCTCTCGCAACGCTCATTCACGTGTGCCCGAGGCGGGCGTGCCACAACTCGTCCAGCTCGCGCGTCGCGCGCCGCTCGGCTTCGACGCGGTAATCCTCGCGCTGGCGGTCTTCGAGCCGCTCCAGCACGCGGACTTCGCGATCGGCCTGCACCAGCGCCTGGCGGCACATTTCGACCTGTGCCGCGACGGCCAGTTGTTGGCGTTCCCGCATGAAGATCTCTCCCTGGAGGCGACCGGCGTGGTAGCGCCGTGCGGCCGCGCGGTCGATGTCCACCGCTCCCGGGGCGGAGAGCTCCCGCAGTTCATTAAGCTGTTTCTCGCGCGCCTGCTCCAGCCGCCGCGCGTCGTCGCGCAGCCGCCGCAGGTCCGCCTGCACCTGCGCCAGCAACTGCCGGCGCAGGTCCCGCCGGTGACGACGGTACTTGAGGAGCGACTGCAGGCGGAACGTGAAGGGACGCATAAATCAGTAGGCGGTAGGCAGTAGGCAGACGTTTAGCCGCGACCCGGCGGGTCGCGCGCCTTCGCAATGCAGTCAGCGGCCGGACGCCTGCTCGGCCAGCTTCAATAATCCGCTCACACTGTCTTCGAATCCCACGTGCTCGGCGGTGGACTGTCGCAGGTAACGGTTGATGGCATCGCGCAGACGGATGGCGCGGTCGACTTCGCCGTTTGTGCCCGCTTGATAGGCGCCGACGGCGATCAGGTCCTCCGACTCGCGATATGCGGCCAGCAGCCGGCGGATGCTTTCGGCGGCGGCGCGGTGCTCGGGCGTCACGACGACGTTCATCGAGCGGCTGATGCTGTCCAGCACGTCGATCGCCGGCCAGTGCGCCTGCCGCGCCAGTCGCCGCGAAAGCATCACGTGCCCGTCGAGAATGCCGCGCACGGCATCGGCGATCGGCTCGTTGGGATCGTCGGCTTCGACCAGCACGGAATAGATGCCCGTGATGCTGCCCCGCGCGCTGGTGCCGCTGCGTTCCAGCAGCCGCGGCAACAGTGCAAACACGCTTGGGGGATAGCCGCGCGTCGCGGGCGGCTCGCCGGCGGCCAGACCGATCTCGCGCTGCGCCAGCGAGAAGCGTGTCACGCTGTCCATGAGGAGCAGCACATTGCGGCCGGCGTCGCGGAAATGCTCGGCGACGGCCGTTCCCAGAAACGCCGCCCGCAATCGCACCAGCGCCGGCTGATCGCTCGTGGCGACAACGACCACGCTTCGTGCAAGGCCATCGGCGCCAAGATCGCGTTCGAGGAATTCGCGGACTTCGCGGCCCCGCTCGCCAACCAGCACCACAACGTTCACGTCGGCCGATGTGCCGCGCGCCATCTGCCCCAGGAGCGTGCTCTTGCCGACGCCGCTGCCGGAAAACAATCCCAGCCGCTGCCCCTTGCCGCAGGTGAGAAAGCCATCGATGGCGCGCAGCCCCGTGGCGAGCGGTTCGCAGATCGGCGGGCGGTCGAGAGGCGACGCCGGTTCCGGCCGCAGATTCGCGCGGTGCGGCAGCACGGCGGGCGGGCGGCCGTCGAGAAAGCGACCGCGGCCGTCGATGACCCGCCCCAACAGCCCCTCGCCCACGCGAGCGACCGGAGCCGATCGCACCAATGCGACTTCGCTCCCCCGCCGCGCCCCCGAAAGATCCGAATACGGGAGCAGCAGCGTCTCTTCACCCTGGAAGCCAATGACCTCCGCATCGGCCGGTGTCCCGTTGTCGCGACGAATGCGACACAGCGCCCCCAGCGGCGCCGGCAGCCCCACAGCCCAGACCGTGAGCCCGACGATCCGCGTCACGCGACCGGTCAGGCCGAGAGGGAGGATGTGGGGGAGTTGGTCGATGAGAGCGAGCATGGGGGAGACGGGGTGACGGGGCGACGGGGTGACGGGGCGACGGGG
>JAHWKJ010000595.1 GCA_019347905.1 Planctomycetota bacterium | reverse complement strand
GGAGCCCGAACAGCCCCGCGGCCGTCGGGCCGGGTCGCGGCGTTTGTTGCCGCGTCCCTGTTCTGGTCCGGGTGCGCCGAACCCGAACCGCCGGGCGGCGGCGCCAATCCGTTTTCATCGGCGCCGGCGAAATCCTCAGCGCCCGCGCCGCCGCGGGCCGTCACCTCGCGAACGCTGTCGCGGCCTGCATATCCCGGCGCGCGGCCGGGCTCGGGCGGAGCCAGCCGCTCTGCATTGCCCAACGGCCGCGATGCGGGGCCGCTGGGCGCGAACGGCTGTGATGATACGGCTGAAACGAAGGCTTCGCGGATCGATCCGGCGCTTCAACAGGAGATCGAAGACCTCACCCGCGAGATTGGTGAGAAGCCCCGCGACCTGCACATCCTCTATAACAATCGCGGCATCGCCTACTACAACGCGGGCGAACTGGAGAAGGCGCTGGCCGATCTGACCAAAGCGATTGAACTCAACACCCGTTACGCTGAGGCTTGGGAGCATCGCGGTATCGTCCACGAGACTCTCGGCGACAAAGCGAGCGCCGAAGCCGATTACGCACGGGCCGCGATGTTGAATCGCTCGCCCGGCCGCTGAGTGTGGTGATGTCCGCTGCCGACGAATTGACGCTGCTGGTTCGCCTCCGCGAGGCGACGCGTCTGTTCGAGCGGCTGCACGAAGCCCGCCAGAGCGGGGCCAGCGAACTCGCCATTCAGGAGCAGCTTCGCCGCGACTATCCGGCCGCGCTGGTGCGCGCCGCGGTCGCGTTGGAGGAATTGCGGCGTCGAGGGGAGGCGAAATTCTCGCAAGCCGGGCGGATGTGGTTCGACGCCGTCGGACTGGAGCAGGCCACGTCGGAGGCGGTGGCGCGCCACAAGGCCCGGCGGTTCACAGGCCGCGCATGGGATTTGTGCTGCGGGATCGGCGGCGATGCCCTTGCGCTGGCCGGCCGCGGCGGAATCGTCGCGGTCGATGTGGACCCGGCGGCGTGCCTGCGAGCACAGTGGAACGTGGAAGCCTACGGTCACGGCAACGAATTCGCCGCCGTTTGCGCGGATGTCGAATCGCTCGACCTGCCTGGCGAGCTGGTGCATATCGACCCCGACCGGCGGCCCGGCGGCCGCCCGCGCAGCCGGCGCATCGAGCAGCTCGCGCCGCCCATGGAGTTCCTTGGCCGGCTGATGACGTCGGCCCGCGGCGGAGCGATCAAGCTGAGCCCGGCGGCCAACTTCGGCGGGAAGTTTCGCGAGGCGGAGATCGAGCTGGTCAGCCTGGCCGGTGAATGTAAGGAAGCGACGGTCTGGTTCGGCGAACTGCGCGGCCGCGAGCCGTGGCGGGCAACCGTGCTTCCTGCCGGCGAGACGATCGAGGGGCATCCGCTGGAAAGTTTCGCCGATGTAGCGCCTCTCGGACGGTATTTGTTCGATCCCGATCCGGCCGTCGTGCGGGCTGGTCTGGTCGATGTCGCAGCAGAACGGTTGGCGCTTGCGCGGCTGGACGATGCCGAGGAATACCTGACCGGCGACGCGATTCCGGCCAGCAGTTTTGTGCGGCCCTTTGAGGTCCTGGCCGAGCTGCCCAACAATCGCCGCGACATTCGCCGCTACTTTCGCACCGCCGGCTTTGGCGACGTGGAGATCAAGTGCCGTCACGTCCCCGTCGACGCCGAGGCCATGCGTCGCAAGCTGCCACTCGCAGGCGAAGGCCGCGCGACCCTGTTCGTTTGCCGCCTTGCGGGCCGGACGCGGGCCGTCGTGGGGCGGCGGGTGTAACCCACTCAACGCAGGAGTTGACTCCGCTTCATCAGCCGCAGGGCGCTAGCCCCGGTTCCAGGCGTTGGAACCGGACGCTAGCGCGTACCGGCTGATTTTCAGTCTGGCATGACTGTTGCACTTCACAATGGGCGCTGCGGCCGTGCCGCGGGAAGGGCGGCGGCATTTACGGGCGGCTGGGCGGCTGCCAGCGACTGGCGCCGCGCGAGGGAGCGTCCATGTCTTTGTACACGATCGCCGAGAGGGACCCATCGTGTGTGCGAACTGACGGTTCGTGCGCGGCAAGCGGCTGGGATTGTGGGGTTCTTCTGCTTTTCACCGAACCCAGCCGCGCGATCCGCTACCAGAATCTCGTCGGCCGATCGGCCCCGATAACAGAGGTCCGCCGGCTGCCGCCGCGCGAACTGCTCCTGTGGCTGGCGGCTGCGTGGAGCCACGGCATCCGAATGGTGGCAGTGGATCCGCACGCGCCGATCGACTCGACCGCCAACTGGCCGCCCCTGCACCATATTGGCGATCTCCTGGACGAACCGGCGCGGGAGCTGGCCCGAAAGCTGTCAGCGCCGCCTTCGCCCGCGCTGGGTGTCGACCTGGAGCGCATCGCCGTCTATCAATGCCATCGCTGCGGCAAGGTGCGTCGCCAGCCCGATCATCAGCGGAAGCCGACGTGTTGCGGCAGCGCAATGCAGGGGGTTTCCATTGCAGCGGGGCGTCTCGCTGTGGCCTCACCGTAGGCTCACCCCGTCACCCCGTCGGGCTCTCGCAGTTCCACGACGGCGGGAAGCTGTCCTGGACTGCCCCCCGCGCGCTCAGGTCAGCCGGCGCCGTCAGGGACTCGCTCCAACCCCGCCCCGCCGGGCGTGTTCTTTTTGACCCGGCAGGATCCGTGACGTAGCGTGGAGCAGGAATTTGTTCAATTCGCCGACACCAGCCGCGTCGCACCCGCCAGTTTTCGGGCCGACGACGGAGCGGAGCCTGGTATGCAGAATAAACGACGCAGATACCTGGTCGACTGGTCGGTCCAGGGGGCGCTCGTGCGCAAGCTCGCCTGCCACTGGCTGATCTTTCTGGGCACGGCTCTGTTTGTGCTTTCGGCCTGGCAACTGCTCCTCAGCGGCGACCCGCTCAACCCGTTCTCGGACGGGATGCGGGAAGCGTGGCTGCAGATGGCGCCCCTGTTTCTGGTCCTGCTGGCGCTCCTGCCGGTGTTCATCTGGGACACGGTGAAATTCAGCAACCACTTCGCCGGGCCTATGCTTCGGTTGCGGCGCGCCATCCGCGCCCTGGCCGACGGCGAGAAGGTGCAGCCGCTGAAGTTCCGCAATGGGGATTTCTGGATCCCCGTCGCCGACGACTTCAACGCGATGCTGAAGACCATCGACGCGGCGGCAGAGAACGGCGATCGACGGAGGTCGGCAGGCGCTTCGGACGAGCCGGTCTGTGACGGGCACCGCGGCACCACGGCCGCTGCGACGGCGCCAGCCGTCCGCTCGCCGGTGGCCCTGGGGAAATGAACCTATGCGGACTGCGCTCCTTCCACCCGGGCGATGCCGCCGCGCGAACGCGCGGCGGCGCGCTGCCGCTGCCACTGTCGAAGAGGCCTTCGCGCGCCCGCGGCGGTCGACAGCGCGGCTCCGAGCGGGTGAGCGCCGGGGAGCAGCCCTGGTCGAGTTGTCCGTGTGTCTGCCGGTCATCGTGCTCCTGGTCTTCGCGTGCATCGAGGCGACGAACTCGATTTTTTTGAAGCAGGCGCTGGCGGCATCGGCCTATGAGGGCGTACGCGTGGCGATCCGCAACGGCGGAACGCAGGCCGCTGCCGAAGCCCGCTGCGAAGAGGTCCTGGAGGCCCGTCGCGTGCGGGGCGCGACGGTGGAGTTCACGCCCTCGCCGACCGAGGTCCAGCCGCGGGGCACTGACCTCACTTGCACCATCACTGCGCCCTGCGGCGAGAACGCCGTGGGACCGAGCTGGTTTTTCGGCGGCCGCACGCTGCGGGCGTCGGTGACGATGGTCGGCGAAGGCGGACCTTCCTCCGGCGAAGTGACGGCTCCCGCGCCCGCACCCGAGCCGCCCCCGAGGCGCGGCCGGTCGCGAGGCCGAG
>JAHWKJ010000594.1 GCA_019347905.1 Planctomycetota bacterium | reverse complement strand
CGCGACCCCACGGCTTACGTAGAGGACAAGCAGCCACGGCAGGCCCGCGAACAGTACCTCGCCCGGTTCCAGTCGCATCTCGAACACGTTCAGCACTCGTGCGAGCGTCTGGGCGTCACCTGGCGGCAGTTCCTCACCGACGAGCCGCTCGAACACGCCTTGAGCACATTCCTGAGAAGTCGCACCACCCGCGGCGCGCGAAATCGTGCCGCATAAGGACATCACGTTGAGCCTCCTCGCCCCGCTGTACATCCTGGGTGCGCTGGCCGTCGCCGGTCCGATCGTGTTTCACATGATCCGGCGGCGACCGCGGGGGCGGCGTGCGTTCAGCGCGGTGATGTTCCTTTCGCCGTCGCCGCCGCGGACCGCCCGCCGCAGCCGACCGGACCACCTGCTCTTGCTCGCGCTGCGGGCTGCTGCGCTGTGTCTTTTGGCGCTGGCGTTCGCGCGGCCGTTCCTGCGTTCGGCCGAGGGCACAGCAGAATCCCATTCCGGTGCCGTGATCGCGGTGCTCATCGACACCAGCGCCAGCATGCAGCGCGACCGGCTGTGGAGCGACGCCCTCGCGCGCGCCGCCGAGACTGTCGCACAGACGGAGCCGGCCGATCGCGTCGGCGTCTTCACGTTCGACGCCACGCTGGAGCCGGTCGTCTCGTTCGACGAATGGGCCGCGCTCGACCCTCCGGCTCGGAAGGAGCTGGTGGCTGAGAGGCTCGCCGCGCGCAAACCCGGCCGGAAGGGCACTCACCTCGATGCAGCGCTCCAGCAGGCGGCGGACGAGTTGGAAGCCCATGCCTCTCAGGCGTCGCTCACGACGGGTGCGCAGCGGCGGATCGTGCTGATCAGCGATCTTGCGGAGGGCAGCCGGCTGAGCGGACTCGAAGCCGCCGCCTGGCCCGCTGGCGTGCAGGTTATGGTCGAGCGCATCGAAGCCACCTCGCCCACCAATGCCGGCGTGCAGCTTATCGCTCACACGGAGAACGGCCTGCACGCGGCGTCCGAAGTCATTCGCGCACGCGTGACGAACGCGGCCGGCTCGAATCGTGAACAGTTCGAAGTCTCGTGGGCCTCTGTCGGTCTTGCCGATGGCCACCAGCGAAAGGCGGCGGACGTTTATTGTCCGCCCGGCCAGAGTCGTGTTGTCCGTATCGAGCCGCCGCCAGCCTCCGCGAAAGGTGCGGCACGGCTGGTGCTCACCGGCGACGATCATCCGTTCGACAACACGCTCGAGATTGTGAACACCCAGGCCGAGCCGGTCGCCGTCGCCTTTTGCGGCAGCGACGATCCGGACGATCCGCAGGCCCTCCGCTTTTATCTGGAGCGCGCCTTCTCGCCCCATGCGTCGCAGCCCGTTAGCTTCTTCACCGCCGGCCATCAGACCGCCCCGGCGCTCGCGCCCGCCGAGGTGCCGCTGGCGGTCGCTTCAGAACTGCCCGAGCACGGGACAGCCGATGCGCAGCGCCTCGCCACATACGTCGAGCGCGGCGGCACGCTCCTGGCCGTCGCCACCACCGTCGAACACTGCCGCCGCTTCGCCCGCCTGACGGAGATCGACTTGGAGGCCGACGAAGCCGAGGTCGAAAGCTATGCGCTGCTGGGCGAGGCCGATTACGCGCATGGATTATTCCGGGCGCTCGACGATCCGCGGTTCGCGGACCTGACGCCCATCCATGTCTGGCGGCACCGGAATGTTTCGCTGAAGTCGACGGACGCTGCGCAGATCGTGTGCCGCTTCGACAACGGCGCGCCGGCGATTCTCGAAGTCCCGCACGGAGCCGGACGGGCGCTGTTGATGACGTTCGGCTGGCACCCGGCCGACAGCCGACTGGCGCTCTCGTCGAAATTCGTCGCCATGCTGGGCGGACTCCTCGACGAGTGCGTCGGCCGCGATGACGCACCACAGGGGCTGCATGCGGCGGCCGACACCATTCCGCCGGACGAGAGCCGCACCGATCCGCTGCCGCTCGAACGGCTCGAACAACTCGGCGTGACGCTTGCTGCGAGCGATGAGCCGCAGGGCGAACTGGCGAAAGAGCACGAACGGCAACTGCGCGCGGCGGAACTCGAAGGGCGGCAGATGTATTGGCGGTGGCTGATCGTCGCCGCGCTGGCGGTGCTGGGCGGCGAAACCTGGCTCGCCGCCCGGCTGTCGCGGAGGACGGCCACGTAAAACAAGCGTCCCGCTTGTTCCGAAGCGGAATCCGCAAATACATGCAGGAACACGCACAAGCGGGAGCTTGTGCTACGCGAGGCGGAGACCTCTCATGCTCAAGCGACATCTCGACGAACTGCTGGACCGCGTCGGACGCCGGCAGCGCAGCCAGCGGATGCAGCTCGCCCTCGCCGGCTGGTGGCTCGCCGGCGCCCTCGTCTGCGGCGCCTTGTCCGCGGCATTGCTTGCCGATCAAAGCGCGGCCCGCCGCAGCGAGTCCGCGAAGGCCATCCTGCTGCTGGGTACGGCGTGGCTGGGACTCGGGGCGGCCGCGGCGCTTGGTATCCGCATGCGGCGCTGCGACAGGCAGGCGACGGCACGTGCGATCGAGACGCGCTACCCTGAGCTGAACGACCGCCTGCTCGCCGCCGTGGAACAGTCGCCGGACCTGCGCACCGGAACCTTGAGTTTTCTGCAGAAGGAGGTCTTCTACGAAACCCTGGAGCATGCGCGGCGGCACGACTGGCGGCAGACGGTGCCCACACGGCGGTACCTCGCTGCGCTGGCGTGTCACGTGACGTGCCTCGCGGGTTTCGCGGCCGTCATCGGCGTCATCGCGACACCGGCCGCTGCGGTGGTCGAGCGGCGTCCGGAGCCAACGGGTATGCCTCTCACATCCGGCGATCCGCGCGACGCCTACGGGTTGGTCGTCGAGCCGGGCGACGTCGAGCTGGAGCGCGGCGCATCGCTGCTCGTGCTGGCCCGCTTCGAGAAAAAGCTGCCGGCCGAGGCAACCGCTGTGCTGGAGCCGCGCGACGGGCCGCTGCGGCGTCTCACGCTGTCGAAGAGTCTCGACGACCCGCTGTTCGCGGGCAGCATCGCCAATGTCCAGTCGGACGGCGTGTACCGCATCGAGTTCGACGGTTTGCATACTGACCCGTTCCGCGTGCGCGTATTCGAGTATCCGCGGCTGGAGCGCGCCGACGTCACGGTCTACTGGCCCGACTACGCCGGCCGCACCGCGACGACGCTCGCCGAGGCCCGCCGCGTCTCGCTGGTCGAAGGCTCGACGGTGGTGCTTTCGATCGAAGCGAACAAGCCGCTCGCCAGCGCCGAGTTGATTGACGACCAAGGCCGCTCCGTCGCGGGAACGGCCGCCGCCGGAGCCGAAATCTCGTTCTCGATCACCATCCAGCCGCAGGAGTCGAGCAAACTCCGCCTGCGGCTGCGCGACGCACACGGCCGCGAGAACCGCGATGCACCGCTGTTCGTGTTCGACGTCGTCCCCAACCGCCGGCCCGAGCTGGCGCTGAAGTTCCCCGCGAAAGACCTCCGCGTCTCGCCGCTGGAAGAGATCACGCTCGAAGCCCACGCCTGGGACGATTTCGGAATCGTCGCGACGGGGCTGCAGTTTTCCATCGGCGGCGAAGAACCGCGCTCGATCGTGCTCAATCAGGCGAGTGCGGCAGAACGGCCTGGGCAGGAAGCCGATTTCACCCACCGGCTGCTGATGGAAGAGCTGCACGCCGAGCCGGACCAGCTCGTCTCATACTGCTTCTTCGCCGACGACATTGGCCCCGACGGCACGCCGCGGCGGACGTTCGGCGACATGTTCTTCGCCGAGGTGCGGCACTTCGAGGAGATCTTCCGCGAAGCGCAGCAGCCACCCGGCGGTGGCGGCGGACCGCAGGGCGGGCCTCAGGGCGAACAGATCGAACAG
>JAHWKJ010000593.1 GCA_019347905.1 Planctomycetota bacterium | reverse complement strand
CGTAGATTGAATGAAGTGGCTCGCCGTCGTCAGAAACGCCCCCGCCTCGTCGCGGCGCTGGTAGCGCATGACGTGGCCGCCCGAGCAATACAGGTGGAAACCGCCGGCCATGGCCTCGAGCACGGTGATCACGTCGGCCGTCCGGAACCGGCACTGCGGGTTGGCCGTCGACAAGATATGCGCGGCCGGGTTGAGCGACCCGCCCGGCCGGATCCGCTTGCGGCGGGCGCCGGCCGTCATGCCCTGTTCGTCGAGCTGCTGCAGGTGCAAGGTCCCACCGGCATGGGTAAACGTCGCACAATAAATGCCGTAGCACACGCCCATGGTTCAGTACCTTTCGCCGCCCAAGCCGAAGTGCACCCAGCACGCGACTCCCATTAAGCGCCAACTCACCGCGAAATTCGCACGCGCTTCCGGTTGGCCCGATGGTTTCGCACGCGCCGCATGTAGGCGGCCAAGAACCACTGCGCCAGGATCTTCGGGTCCTCGTCGTCGAACCGCTCCAGTTCGATCCGCATCTTCTCGATCGAGACCTGTTGCTGGCTGACCTTCCGAAACCGGCCGGTCCCGCCCTTGAACGGGAACCGCAAAATCAGTGTGGCCCGCAGCGTTTTCCCGACCGCCGTGCCGCCGGCCGTGATCTTGTAGACCATCTGCATGTACCGCTTCGTCTGCCCCGTTTTGATGAGGTCGACCGTCGAGTGGTAGCGGCGGGCCTTGAACCGCTTGTACTTCTCGCTGCGGGGGAAATGGTCGTACCGCTCGCGGGCGTCGCGGCGAAAGTGCTTCTTAAAACCCTTCTCGCTGCCGTGCCACTTCTCGAGCGTCTCGCGGATGGCTTCCTTGGCGTACTGGTTGTGATAGCGCTTCGCCAGGTCGTCCGCCCGCATCGGCACTTCGATCCAGTAGACGCTCTTCGGCAATACCTCCTTCACCGTCATGTGTTGAGAACCGCAGGCTTCCGCCGGCGGCTAGGGGTTGGCCGCAGGCGGTAGCCGGCGGTTGTTTGTTACCGCCACTCCACTTCGTACATCCAAAAGACGTAGCCCTGGTCTTCTTCCGGCTCCGGGTCGCTCGGCGGCACGTAGACGTCGACGCGCTCGGCGTTCAGGTACGCATTGCCCTGCGCGTCGCCCCGTCCGCTCGTGCCCAACAGCTCGCTGCGGATCGTCTCCGAGAGCTGCGTGGCCCACGTCTTGCGGTCCTTGAATTTTTGGGCCTTGGTGGCCGCGTCGTCGGCGTCGGCGTCGAACAGGTATTTTTGCGGCACGACGACTTCGACCGCGATCGCCAAGAGGCCCTTGGCCCGCCAGCTCCCCGTTCCAATGCGGGTCCGCTGGTTGTCCCGCTCGATCACGATCGCCAGCGGCCGGCTATCGACCGGCGGGGCCAGGTCCGGCGCATGCGCCGCTTGGGCATCGTCGTTCGGCTCCGCGAGGACTTCGTCGCGGTGGATCCGCTTCCTGGCCTCATTGCGCGCCGTATCCAGATCCAGGGCGTCGGCCCCCATCGCGTCCCGGCAAAACGCTTCGCTCGACACGAGCCAGTTCTGGGCATATTCGAACGTCGAGGGCTCGGTTGAGATCGCCATTACCGCCTCGGTTCACGGCCCCGCAGGCCGCGCCGGTGATGGATCACGTAGGTTTTGCTGCCGCCGTCGATGCCCACGGTGTCGCCGATCGTCTTGTAGACGCGGCCCCGGATGACCCACTCGTCGTCGGGCCGCACCTCCTGGTCGATCGCGACTTCGATCTGCCCGGCAAAGTCGATGTGACGCCCGCGCTCGCTGTCGCGGATCCCGCCGCGATCGCCGCTCGAGTCGAGCTGGACGATCGCCCGGACCTCTTTGGTCAGTAGGCGGTTGCCGCCGATGCCGCGAATGACGTCCTCCTGCGCTTCCTCGAAAGCGCGCCCAAAGTCACTCGCCGCCAGGTCGTCGATGCGCGATGCCATCGCTTATCACGACGACGAGTCGTCGGCTGGGGGTTCTTCCGAGTCGCCGGCCGGTCCGGCTTCAGGATTGATCTCTTCGAGGTCGGTCTCGTCGTCTCGTCCGCCGCCAATGGCTTCGAGCGATTCGAGCTGGGCCCGCAGGCTCGCGTTCTCGGCTTCGAGCCGCCGCACGCGCTCCGCGAGCTCCGACTCGTCCGGGGCCAAAGGGCCCCGCGGCGGCCGGGCGCGGCGGCCCTTGTCGTCGGTGTCCCACGGCACGATCAGGCCGCAGTCGATCTCCGCCGCCAGGCCCGCCACCTCGTCCGGGCTGAGGTCGTACGGCGTGTCGGGGTCGAACAAGAGCGTCTCCCGCTCCTTGCCGAGGGTGATCGTCCGGCGGAACGGCGTGGCGTGCCCGAACTTCAAGCCCCACCTAGTCGTCCGAGTCGCCCTGGACGTCCGGGTCGCCGGCGTTTTTTTCGGTTTTGCTTTTGCCATGGTCAGTTGCTCGCAAAGAACCGCAGGCCTTGCGCCGGCGGTTAAGGGGTTAGCCGCAGGCGTCGGCCCGCGGTTGATTACCTATCAGATGAACGTGACGCGCACGGCGTTCCACCATGCGCCGTAGCCGAGGTTGTAGCGGGCCTCGGTCATGAACTTCACGTCCTTGAACTCCATGTCCTCCATGCCCTTCATCGCCCGGCTCAAGGGCTCGCGGGCCTGGAAGATGTAGGGCTTCACGGGCGTGTCCGTCCGGTAGAGGTCGAATTTGTTGCCGGTCATGTGCGGCGTCGCCGCGACCAGAGCGTCGGCGATGACGACGTTCGTCTCGCCGTTGTTGACCATGATCCCGCTGGTGGTCGCTTTGATCGCCACCTCGCGATACTTCAGCGGCACTTGCACCAAGAGCTCCATGCCGCTGGCGGCTCCGATCACGGCGTCGTCGTGCAGGAACTCGCCGAAATCGTCCTTGAAGCTCATCATCTGGATCAGAGCCGCATTGAGCGCGGCCTTGAACTCGTCGACCGTCGGCGCCGCCGGGTCGACGATGTCCCGCGACAGGTCGTTGTCCTGGCTGCCCGAGTCGCCCCACAGATGGTCCGTGTCGAAGAAGAACTGGCCGTCGAGGCAGACGGTGGTCTCCGCGTTCGCCACGAGCGTGCCCAACAGCAGCTTGTCGGGATGCCGCACGGCCCGCACGCCGAGGTTCTCGAACATGGGGACGTAGATCCCCATCCGGTCGTCGCGGATCCGCGTCTTCTCGACGGCGATGCCCGATTCCCAATGCTTGTTCTCGATCGTGAACTTGGCCGCCCGCACCGAATGGAACTTGCGCTCGGCAAGCCACTCGCGGACCTGCGGCACGGCGCCCAACAGGCCGTACTCCTCGTCGTAGCCGTCCGACGGGATGATCGTGCAGAGGCGCGAATAATACGGCGTCGTACTCCGCACCTTGTTGTCGAACTTGGCCGTGAGGCTGCGGAGCTTCGCGACCGCAGCGGCTGTATCGAGACCCATGATTGCTTTCCCTCTTTGCGGTGTGTGAACCGCCGGCTGCCGCCTGCGGTTGTTGCCACTAGCCGTGGGCGGCAGCCCACGGTTGTCTCGTTACGTCGGGGTGATGACGCCCCGAACCTCCAGCACGTCGATGATCGCGTTGATTGCGTCGACCTCGTTCTGCGAATAGGTGAGATCGGCGTCGGCGATCGCCGCCGACGGCAGCGGCTGCGGTTCGATGTCGACGACGATCCTGGTCGCGCTGACAAACTGAACGCAGCGGCCGATCCGGACTTTCGTGGCCCCGCGCGCGTTGCTGATCGTGTAGTTGTCGCTCGCGTAGATGTCGACGCCCACGTCCGTCTGCGCAAAACCGGCGCCAGTCAACTCGAATTGGCCCTTGTTGTAGACTTCGCAATTCTTGTCGCCGGCCGCGCCCGCCGAGTTGTC
>JAHWKJ010000084.1 GCA_019347905.1 Planctomycetota bacterium | reverse complement strand
TGCCGTTCGATCAGCTCATCATCTTCTCGACGAACCTGGAGCCGAAGGACCTGGTGGACGGGGCCTTTCTGCGGCGGATCCCCTACAAGATCGAGGTGCCGGATCCCACGCGGGAACAGTTTGTGAAGTTGTTCGAGCTGATGAGCCCGCTGATGGGCTTCGAGTACGAGGCCGGGCCGGTCGAGTACCTGATCGAGACGCACTACGTGGGGGCGGGGCGGCCGTTTCGGGCCTGCCAGCCGCGGGACCTCTTGCAGCAGGTGAAGAACTTCTGCACGTATAAGCGGCAGGGCCGGCGGTTGTCGAACGAGGGCTTCGACTTTGCGGTCGTCAATTACTTCTCGGTGATGTGACGGCTGGTTGCGGCGACGCGGTGCTCATTTCGCGCGCGACGCAATCTTCGTTTAGCCGCGTCCCAGCGGGACGCGTGGGAGTCGCGCGTCCCGCTGGGACGCGGCTAAACGGTCGCGGCTAAACGTCCGCGCGCGAATACCACGTTCGTCCGGTGCGGCGCGGTCGCGCGCAATCTGCCGTAAGCCGAAGTCGTAGCGGACGGCGCTAAAGTCCCGGTGCCGGACGCGACGAAAGTATCTGTCAGACAGTTGGGTACGGAGCGACCCACCAGTGGCTTCGCGCTGCTCGCAGGGATGCGGCGGTGCGGCTTGGCTCCGGATCCGACCGTGACAGGGGGGCAGGACAACATGGCACCGATCGGTCCGTCAGAGCGGAGGCTCTGTGCGATCGGCGTCTGGTCCGGCCTCCCGAGGTGCGTCGTTCCGCGCGATTGGAGCGTCGTCGTCTCTTCTGGGACGACGTTGGAACGAAGCGTCTTTCCTGATTGAACCGGGAGGCCGTGCGATGGCGCGGGCGCTCTGCTCCGCCTTCTCCGGTCGCCTCGACAAAAGAGACCGACCCCGACCCATGACCACGGTGGTTTGTGTAAGTCACGGACCCACGGGCCAGGAAGCGCCGGCCATCGTGTAGGGGTGACGATCCGAGGGCGTGACGAACCCTCGCCTGGATAGAAAAACCGATTGGAGAGCCCCGCGATGAGGACGATCTTTACGACTGGACAGGTAGCCAAGATCTGTAAGGTCGCGCCGCGCACCGTCAGTAAATGGTTCGACTCCGGTCGTCTGCGGGGATACCGCATTCCTGGCTCCCAGGACCGCCGCATCCCCCGCGAACACCTGATTCGCTTCCTGAAAGAGCACGGCATGCCGCTCGGCGAGCTGGAAGACGAGGCCATGGGCAAGCTGTTGCTCGTGGGCGTCGACGGACAGATCCTCGCCAGCCTCGACGAAGTGATGGGCGGCGACGACTTCAAGGTGGAGACGGCGCAGAGCGGCTTCGAGGCCGGCATCCAGGCCGAAAGCCTGCACCCGGACTGCGTCGTCATCGACTTCGCCATGGGCCGCGGCGAGTCGCTGATGATCGCGCAGAACCTGCGCAAGAACGCCGAGTACGCCGAGACGGTGCTGGTGGCGCTGTTGAGCGACGAGGACAACCAGAGCGGCTTCGACCGGACGATCTTCAACGAGACGTTCCGCAAGCCGTTCGACGCCGCCCTGCTCGCCGAACGGATTCGCACGCTGGTCGGCCGCAAGAAGCAGCTTGCGTAGAGTGCAAAGTAGCCGGGTCGCTGGAGCGACCCGAGGCCCGGTCGCGGAGCGACCGGTCTACTGTGTGCGGGGCGGAACAGCCCGTCGGGGGCCAGATTCAACAGAGTCGGTTCGCAGGGACGCGAGTCGACTCACCCACCCGCCGAGATCGTTTCTCGCGGGGCCTCCAACACTCGTCGGCCCCGGCTCTCCGCCCGCCGCCCATCCGTAAACACGCAACGCCGGCCGGCACGCGAATCTGCCTGCCGGCGTTTCGCGTTCTGGTGCGCAGCGTTTAGCCGCGACTCGCGCGGGTGCGCGGGTGCCACGGGATGCTTGCCATCCCGTGCGAGAGCTCAAACGTGTGCGATAGCTTCTGAAATATGGCTTTGGTGAGAACCACTCGCCACTGGCAGGCGAGCTGCCAGTGCCACCCGTCCGCGGTTCAGGCAGAGCGCTCCTCTGGCGAGTCGCGGCTAAACCGAGTGACGGTCTTCAGCCGGGCCGCACGGGCAACTCGCGCGGTTTGCGGACGACGTTCCAGGCGAGGCCCAGCCGTTCCATCAGCACGATGACGCCGTACGTCAGGTCCAGCTCCCACCAGCGGTGGCCGTGCTGCGCCACGCGCTGCATCGCGTGGTGGTTGTTGTGCCAGCCCTCTCCATAGGCCAACAGGCCCACCCACCACAGGTTGCGGCTGTCGTCGCCCGTGGGATAAGTCTGGTAGCCCCAGATGTGCGACGCGGAATTGACGAACCACGTCACGTGCAGCACATAGACCAGGCGGACGAACATGCCATACACGAGGAAAGAAACCCCCGTCGCCACGTCCCACACCAGCCAGCCGCACGCGAACAGCCCCACTGCCAGCAGCAGGTGCCACCACAAGAACGTGCGGTTGAGGATCCGCATGAATGGGTCTTTCAACAGGTCCGGCGTGTAATGCCGGTAGAGCTCCGCCCAGTAGTGCGAGCCGCGGCGGGGCAGCATCCACAGCATATGGCTCCACCACGTGCCGTGCCGCGGGGAATGCGGGTCCCCCTCATCGTCGCTGAATCGGTGGTGCTTGCGGTGGGCGGCGACCCACATCAGCGGCGGGCCTTCTCCGCCGAGCGTCCCCAGCACGGCAAAGAGATATCGCAACGGCCGGTACGTCTCGAAGCTGCCGTGCGTCAACAGGCGATGAAAGCCCAGGCAGATTCCCAGGCTGCCCGTTACCCAGCACAGGAAGAGGGCCACGAGCAGCCCCTTCCACGTAAAGCAAAATGGCGCCGCGAAGAGGCCCAGGTGCAGAAAAGTGATCCACACGACCGCGGGCCATTCCAGCCCCCCACGCCAGCGGTCGCTGGGAACCTGCTCGGCGACGGGAGCGGGGGCGGCGACGGGGGCGGGGGCGGGGGCGGGAGCGGAAGGTGCGGTGGACAGCACGGGCCGAATTCCTGCGAGATAAGTTTGCAGCCACCGCGCTCGTGGGTCTGCCGGCAGCGAGCGACAAATTGTCAGCCGCCGTCGCGGTCATTCCTCAGCGAAGGCAACTTTGTACGGCTAGTGGGCTTCTTCCACAAGACCAAACGGTGAAGAAAGAGCCCGACGCAAAGGCGCAAAGACGCGAAGGGGCCGCAAAGGGCGGCGTTCCCTGCCCCATCCACGCCACCACGCCACTCAGACCGCTGACTGACGTCTCTCGCCTTTGCGTGGCTTCGCGCCTTTGCGTCGAGCTTGGTTCGCCCCCGTCACGCAGCCGCCAGGTCTCGAAGGACCTTGTGCAGGATGCCGCCGTGGCGGTAGTACTCGACTTCGATCGGCGTGTCGATCCGGCACACGGTCGTGAAACGCACCTCGCGGCCATCGGCTTTCCTGGCGGTCACTTCCACCGCCTGTCCCGGCTTCAGCGTGTCCGACAGCTCGATGTCGAACGTCTCGCTGCCGTCGAGCCCCAGCACGTCGCGGTCCTCGCCCCCGCGGAACTCCAGCGGCAACACGCCCATGCCCACGAGATTCGAGCGATGGATGCGCTCGAACGACTTCGCGATCACCGCGCGAATGCCCAGGAGGTACGTGCCCTTGGCGGCCCAGTCGCGCGACGAGCCGGTGCCGTACTCGGTACCGGCCAGTACGATCAGCGGCGTGCCCTCCTTCTTGTACTTCATGGCCGCGTCGTAGATCGACGTCTGTTCGCCCGTGGGTAAATACTTCGTCACGCCGCCTTCGGTGCCGGGGCACAGGTGGTTCTTCAAGCGGATGTTGGCGAACGTGCCGCGGGTCATCACGCGGTCGTTGCCGCGGCGGCTGCCGTAGCTGTTGAATTCGGTGGGCGTGACGCCGCGGTGTTGCAGGTAGCGTCCGGCCGGGCTGTCGGCCTTGATCGAGCCGGCGGGGCTGATGTGATCGGTGGTGACGGAATCGCCCACCATCACCAGCACGCGAGCCCCACTGATCCGGCCAATGGGCGGCGGCTCGGCCGGCATGTCGACGAAGAACGGCGGCTCCTGCACGTAGGTGCTGTGCTCGTCCCATTCAAACAAGTCGCCGCCGGTGACCTCGATCGCCCGCCATTCTTCCGGACCCTCCGTCGCGTGGGCGTACTGCTCGCGGAACATTTCCGGATCCATGGCATCGGCGAGCGTCTCGGTGATCTCCTGACGGCTGGGCCAGATGTCGCGCAAGTACACCTCTTCGCCCTGGGAGGATTTGCCCAGCGGCTCCGTGGTCAGGTCGATGTCCGTCGTGCCAGCCAGGGCATAAGCCACGACCAGCGGCGGACTGGCCAGGTAGTTCGCCCGCACATCGGGATTGATCCGCCCCTCGAAATTACGGTTTCCAGAAAGCACCGCCGACACCACCAGATCGTGCTCGCCCACGGCGCGGCTGATCGGCTCCGGCAGCGGACCGCTGTTGCCGATGCAGGTCGTACAGCCGTAACCGACGAGGTTGAAGCCAAGCCGATCCAAGGGCTCGTTCAGACCGGCCTTTGCAAGATATTCAGTGACCACGCGACTGCCGGGGGCGAGCGAGGTTTTGACCCACGGCTTGACGGCAAGACCCCGCGCGACCGCCTTGTTCGCCAGCAGTCCCGCCCCCAGCATGACCGACGGATTGCTCGTGTTCGTGCAGCTTGTAATGGCCGCGATGACCACCGCCCCGTGCTTGAGGTCGAACGACACATCGTCCCACTCGACGCGGACACCCTGCGTGCCGTCCTCGGCCACGGCGACGGCGGTTTCCGGGCCGGCGACGGGAGAACCTTCGGCGGTCATCGAGCCGGCCGTCGAGTCGTGCGCCGGCGAAGGCTTCCCGAACAGGTTCGCGAGGTCGTTCTCCCACTGGCTCTTCATCGCCGCCAGGTCGATGCGATCCTGCGGACGCTTTGGTCCCGCCAGCGAGGGCTGCACCTTCGACAACTCGAGCTTGAGCGTGCTGGTGAACCGCGGCGTGGGCGATTTCTGCGTGCGAAACAGCCCCTGTTCCTTGTAATAGCGTTCGACGAGGTCGATCAGGTCGGGGTCGCGGCCGGTGCGCTCCAGGTACCGCAGGGTTTCATCATCCACGGGGAAGAAGCCCATTGTCGCGCCGTATTCCGGCGCCATGTTGGCCAGCGTCGCGCGGTCCGGCAGACTCATGGCGTCGAGGCCGGGACCGTAGAACTCGACGAACTTCCCGACGACGCCGTGCTCGCGGAGCATCTGCGTCACGGTGAGCACGAGGTCAGTCGCCGTCGCACCCTCCGGCAGCTCGCCCGCAAGCTCGAACCCCACGACTTCGGGCGTGAGCATGTGAATGGGCTGGCCGAGCATCACCGCCTCGGCCTCGATGCCGCCCACGCCCCAGCCGACGACGCCCAGACCGTTGATCATCGTGGTGTGGCTGTCCGTGCCGACGAGGCTGTCGGGAAAAGCCTCCGGAAGCCCACGGGTGCTGGCCCGTGGGCTTCTTGTGAGCACGACCCGCGCCAGGTACTCGAGGTTCACCTGGTGCACGATGCCCGTCGCCGGCGGCACCACGCCAAAGTTATCGAACGCCTGCTGGCCCCACTTCAAAAACTGGTAACGCTCGTGGTTCCGCTCGAATTCCTTCTCGACATTGAACTTGAGCGCCAGCGGCGTCGCGAACTGATCGACCTGCACCGAGTGATCGACCACCAGGTCGCAGGGCACCAGCGGGTTGATCTTCTTCGGATCGCCGCCCATTCGCACCATCGCACTCCGCAGTGCCGCCAGATCCACGACCGCCGGCACGCCGGTGAAGTCCTGCAGCACGACGCGGCCGGGCTTGAAGGGGACTTCGACTTTCTTGGGAGATTTCTCGTCCCAGGCGGCGAGGTTCGTCACGTCGCCTTCATTGACGATAAAGCCGTCAATATTCCGCAGACACGCCTCCAGCAGCACGCGGATCGAATACGGCAGTGTCGCGATGTCGCCGGCGTCCGACACCCTGTCGAGGCGATAGATCGTGTATTCGCCGCCGCGCGCTTTCAGCGTGTCGCGTGCGCCGAACGGGTTATCGGATGCCATGAAGGCGTCTCCTCAGCAGGCAGGCTATCTGATCGTCGGGACGCACCGCGGCCCGAAGCTCCAGTCGCGGAGCGACCGGTCTACGTTGTCGGGGCGCCGATATGATAGCCGCCGCTACAGGCGACGAAAGCCTCGCGGGTCCGTTCGGGACCGCACGGCGGAGCAACTTGGCAACTTTGCAAGTCTCCCACGCCCTGGCCCCCCGGCCATCTTGCTCCCAAAGCTTGCAGTGGGGCCTGAAAGGCTGACAGGCGAAGCGCGCACAATCTGCTCCCGGTGCAGAGTTTCAAACGGTCCCTCTATCCTTGGGGAAGCGGTTGCGCGAAGCGGGCGTTTCTCCTGGGGCTGTGAACCAGCGACGACCTGCCGGCTGGTGGACGGTGGGTGGCGTTCCGGCTACGCTTTGGACGGCAGCTTTTCGGCGCGCCTGCGCCCTCCTTGTGGAGCATCTCGACCGTGTCGGCTACTTCCGTCATCGGCCTGCAGTGGGGCGATGAAGCCAAGGGAAAGATCGTCGATCTGCTCGCCTCCGAGCACGATATCGTCGTGCGCTACCAGGGCGGGAACAACGCCGGCCACACGGTCAAGTTCGACGGCCACACGTACAAGCTCTCGCTCTTGCCGGCCGGCATCCTGCACGAGAACGTCGTCTCCGTGATCGCGGCCGGCGTCGTCATTAATCCCAAGGCGCTTTTGTCGGAATTGGATGCGATCGCGCACGGCAGGCCGCTTGCTGGGCGGCTGCTGGTCAGCGACCGGGCGCACGTCATCTTCCCGTACCACATGCTGGAAGAGGCGGCCCTGGAAAAGGGCCGGCTGGGCGACGCCATCGGCACGACGATGCGCGGCATCGGCACCTGCTACCGCGACAAGGCCGGCCGGACGCATGCCATCCGCATCGGCGACCTCGTGCGGCCGCAGGTGTTCGAGCGGCGGCTGCGCGAAGTCATCGAGCAGAAGAACGCCGTGCTGACGGCCATCGTTCCGGATTTTCAGCCGTTCCAGGCCGACGCTGTGCAGGCGGAGTACGCGGCGTATGCCGAGCGTCTCGCGCCGCTGGTGGCCGATACGACCGCCTTTCTGCACCGCGCCTTGCGCGATGGGAAGCGGATCCTGTTTGAAGGGGCGCAGGGGAGCTTGCTCGATCTGGACCACGGCACGTTTCCATTCGTCACTTCGTCCAGCAGTTCCGGCTGCGGCGTGCACAGCGGAAGCGGCGTATCGGAACGCTCCATCGGCCGCATGATCGGCGTGGTGAAAGCCTATACGACGCGCGTCGGCGGCGGCCCGTTCCCCACGGAACTGCTCGACGCTACGGGTCAGCACATTCGCGATGCCGGCAACGAGTACGGTACGGTCACGGGGCGGCCGCGGCGGTGCGGATGGTTCGACGCGGTCGCGGCCGGCTACGGCGCCCGCATCAGCGGCGTCGACTGCCTGGCGATCGCGCTCCTCGACGTGCTCACCGGTTTGGGCGAGCTGCGGTTGTGCGAAGCCTACGAGATCGACGGCGAGCGCACGACTGACTTCCCCAGCCACGTCGAGGATCTCGCCCGCGCGCGGCCGGTGTACCGCACATTGGCCGGCTGGACGGAAGACATCAGCGGCGCCCGGAGCCTCTCGGACCTGCCGGCGGCGACGCGCTATTACGTCGACACGATCGCAGAACTGCTCGAAGCGCCCGCCGAGATCCTCTCCGTCGGCCCGGACCGCGAGCAGACGATCTTCGTGTGAAGCGCTCGAAGGGGTCAGACCCCTTTGCGGCTCACACGTTGCCCTACGATCTGCGTCGCTGGTCCGCAAAGGGGTCTGACCCCGTTCAGCCGGACTGAGCACGCTGGCCTTCGGCAGTTCCGGCTGAGCCGCGCCTCGAGTTTTACAGTAGTGTGGATTTCGATCCACACGACCAAATGCTCAAGACGCGAGCCTTCCGCCTCGGCCGTGTGGATTGAAATCCACACTACCAGCTTGGGTGGTTTTCCTACCTCGCTCAGTGAAACCGCCCGTAGCTTTCCGCTGCATCGGCCCGATAGTCGCCTCGTCCCGCGCGATGCAGAATGCAGCCGTGCGACGGATCCAACCCGAGGATCGATCCGTTGTGAGACGGCCTTGGAAGACCGTCTCGCAATGCCACCACCATTCGCCGCGCCGGAGGGACTTTCATGGCCGAAAATGTCAGCGATTTTCTCATCGAGCGCTTGCGCGAGTGGGGCGTCGAGTTGATTTACGGCTACCCTGGTGACGGCATCAACGGCATCGTCGGCGCCATGCAGCGCAGCGGCAACGACCCCAAGTTCGTCCAGGTGCGGCACGAGGAGATGTCCGCCTTCATGGCCTGCGCGCACGCCAAGTTCACCGGCAAGGTGGGCGTGTGCCTGGCGACTTCGGGACCGGGTGCCATTCACCTGCTGAACGGCCTGTACGACGCCAAGCTGGA
Organism: Planctomycetota bacterium; assembly: GCA_019347905.1. Classification (GTDB taxonomy): domain Bacteria; phylum Planctomycetota; class Planctomycetia; order Planctomycetales; family Planctomycetaceae; genus JAHWKJ01. The sequence goes on along the minus strand of JAHWKJ010000084.1, from coordinate 6,662 downwards.
TCATCAGCCCGTGCTGGCCATCGTCGGCCAGCAGCCGCGCACCGCGCTCGGCGGCGACTATCAGCAGGAAGTGGACCTGACAAACCTGTTCAAGGACGTCGCCCGCGAGTACGTGCACATGGTGACGGCTCCCGAGCAGCTTCCCGCGCTGGTCGACCGGGCGATGCGAATCGCCATCGTCGAACGCACGCCCACGTGCCTCATCTTCCCCACCGACGTGCAGGAGGCGAAGGCCGTTAAAAAGACGCCGCACGCTTTCAAGATGATCCCCGGCTCGATCGGCGTGGTGAAGCCGCGGGTCATTCCGCCCGATGAAGCCCTGAACCGCGCGGCCGGCATTCTCAACTCCGGGAAGAAGGTCGCCATCCTCATCGGCCAGGGCGCGCGACATGCGGCTGACGAAGTCGTCGAGCTGGCCGACAAACTGGGGGCCGGCATCGCCAAGGCCCTGCTGGGCAAAGACGTGCTGCCCGACGATCTACCTTTCGTCACAGGCTCTATCGGCCTGTTGGGAACCTATCCCAGCTATAAGCTGATGATGGAGTGCGACACGTTCCTCATGATCGGCTCCAGCTTCCCCTATGTGCAGTTTCTGCCGAAATTCGGCCAGGCCCGCGGCGTCCAGATCGATATCGACGGCCGGCAGCTCGGCATGCGCTATCCGATGGAGATGAACCTCGTCGGCGATTCCAAAGAGACGCTCCAGGCCCTGATGCCGCTGGTCGATCGCAAACAGGACCGCTCGTGGCGGGAGGAGATCGAGCAGTCGGTCGAAAAGTGGTGGAATGTGGTCGAGGAGCGGGCGATGAACGAGGCCGACCCCGTCAACCCGCAGCGCGTGTTCTGGGAACTGTCTCCGCGTTTGCCTGACAACTGCATTATCGCGGCCGACAGCGGCTCGGGCACCAACTGGTTCGCGCGGGACATCAAGATCCGCAAGGGCATGCGCTGCTCGCTGTCCGGCACGCTGGCGACGATGGGCAGCGGCATGCCCTACGCCATCGCCGCCAAATTCTGCTTCCCCGAGAAGGTCGTCGTGGCCCTGGTGGGCGACGGAGCCATGCAGATGAACGGCATGGCCGAGCTGCTCACCGTGTCGAAGTACTGGAAAGAATGGGCCGACCCGCGGCTGGTGGTGCTGGTCGTGCACAACAACGATCTCAACCAGGTCACGTGGGAGATGCGGGCCATGGAAGGCAATCCCAAGTACGAGGTGACCCAGACGCTGCCCGAGTGCGACTACGCGGGCTTCGCCAACATGATCGGCCTCAAGGGTATTCGCGTCGACGCGCCCGAGCAGATCGTGCCGGCGTGGGAGGAAGCCTTCTCCGCGAATCGGCCGGTCGTGGTGGATGCGATCTGCGATCCCGAGGTCCCACCGCTGCCGCCGCACACGACGTGGGAGCAGACGAAGGCGATGATGTCGGCCCTGATGAAGGGCGACCCGGCGGCGGGCAAGATCGTCAAGCAGAGCTTCAAAGGCAAGATCGCCGAACTGACGGCAAGCTGAAGAACGCAGCACAAGCACGCCGCTTGTGAGGACGCTGCCGCGAAACACCAGAACCGAGGAGACGAACGATGACTTCCGTACGCACCCTGGCACTGTTCACGGGAGGTGCGCTGCTGCTCGCGCTGTCGCTGACGGCCAGCGAAAAGCCAGCCCGGGAGAACGAACGCGTCGAGCCGGAACTGCCGAAGCAGGCGATCGCCGTCCTGCGGCCCACGAAGGGTCAGAACGCTCGCGGCGTGGTACTCTTCCACCAGACGGAAGACGGTACGCGCCTTCGTGGACGCGTGATGGGTCTCGCGCCGGGCAAACACGGGTTCCACGTCCACGAGTACGGCGACCTGCGCTCGCCCGACGGCAAATCGGCCGGCGGACACTTCAATCCTGCCGGCCACAAGCACGGCCGGCCCGGTGAAGCCGAACACCACTACGGCGACCTGGGCAACATCGAGGCGAATGAAGAAGGCGTGGCGATGATCGACCTGCACGCGGACTGGATGAAGTTGCACTTCATCATCGGCCGCTCGATCGTCGTGCATTCCGGCCCCGACGACCTCGAGAGCCAGCCCTCGGGCGACGCCGGCGACCGGGTCGCGCTGGGCGTGATCGGCATCGCATCGGAGAAGGACGCCCGCGGCGCAGCGGAGACTTCCGCCCGGAAGCCGTCGGCCGGCTCCGCCCGCGAACGCCGCGTGAAGGAGTAGACGCCTTTGTGACCGCACACCGCGCACGTCCGGACGTGCCTGTCGAGCGACTCAGCGTCACGGCCTGCGAAATCCCGACCGATGCGCCGGAGTCGGACGGGACGCACGAGTGGCAGTCGACGACCATCGTGATCGTTGAACTGGCCGGAGGCGGAGCGACCGGGCTGGGCTACTCGTACACGCATGCGGCGGCGGCGAGGCTGGCGGCTGGGCCGAACGCGGCATTTCGCGAGTAAAGATGGGGCCGGCGACCTCAAGCTGCTCGACCGCATGCACGTGCGCTACAAGCAGCTCGATTCCGGCTGCTGCGGCTGGCCGGCTCGTTCGGCTTCAAGCGGAGAAGTACGACGTCTCGATGGCCTGCGGCGAGCGCGTGCAGGCCACCGGCCGACGCGCGCTCCACCTGGCCGTCGCCGCCGGTCTGGCGGCTTTCGGCGTAGGCGCCTTCGCCGGTGCGAGACTGATCCAGGGCCTGCGGCGGAGCTGAATCGAGAAACAGATTCTTCTGGGAGCGACCCGATGACGACCAACGATCTGCAAGACAAAGAACTGACCGCGGCGGACGTGATCCGCAAGGCCTTTCAGGAGCAGCACCTCGGCCCCGAGGCCTCCGCCGACGAGGTGAAGAACTGGGTGGAGTGGCAGTTCCCGCACATCCGGCTCGAGCGCGACTATGCCGCGCAGATCGAGGCGGAGCGGAAGAAGCAAGCCGGGAGATCGACGTGAAATCCAAGCAGCTCACGCACGATGAAGAAGCGACGTTCGCTCTCGTCTTCGACGCGGGGGAGGAAGTCGCCGGCGGCCTGCTCGCCTTCGCCAAAGAGCAGCGGCTCACTGCGGCGCATTTCACCGCTCTCGGCGCGTTCGAGCGGGCGACGCTCGGCTGGTTCAATCTCGACACAAAGGACTACGAGGAGATCCAGATGAACGAACAGGTCGAGGTCCTCTCGCTCATCGGCAATGTGGCGCTGCACAAGAACGAGCCGAAGGTCCACGCGCACGTTGTCGTCGGCAAGCGCGACGGAACGGCACATGGTGGACACCTGCTGAAGGCGACCGTGCGGCCGACGCTGGAGGTGACGCTGGTCGAGACGCCCGCGCACCTCCGCCGCAGCGTCGATGCCGCCACAGGCCTGCCGCTGATCGACCCCGACCCCTCAGCTCCGCCAGCTCGACGTGGACGTCCGGCGCAGTAGCGGCGGCATCGTCCCGACTCATCCATAGCAGGCCAGCATCCGTTCGACGATCCGCTCGGCGGCGCGGCCGTCGCCGTAGGGGTTGTGGTCGATCTGGCGGCGGGCGTATTCGGCTTCGTCGGTCAACAGTCGAGTCGTCGATGCCACGATGCGTTTCACTGAGGTGCCCACGAGTTCCACCGCGCCGGCTTCGACGGCTTCCGGCCGCTCAGTGGTGTCGCGCATCACCAGCACCGGCTTTCGCAGCGAGGGCGCCTCTTCCTGCACGCCGCCGGAGTCGGTGAGGATCAGCCGCGAGCGGTCCATCAGCCACACGAACTCCGGGTAACTCGCCGGCGGTTCAAGCCGCACGTTCGGCCGGCCCGAGAGCAGCTCCCGCACCGGCCGCTGCACGTTGGGGTTGAGATGCACGGGGTAGAGGAATTCGGTCTCGCGGAAGCGATCGGCCAACGCGGCGATCGCGCGGCAGATGTTGCGGAAGCCCTCGCCGAAGTTCTCCCGCCGATGCCCCGTGATGAGCACCAGCGGCCGATCGCCGAGGCAGGCGTAGCGGTCACGCCACTTGCTGCCCCGCTCCCGCTCGCGGCCGGCAGTCCATAACAGGGCGTCGATGACGGTGTTGCCGGTGACGCACACATCCTCGGCCGCCGTGCCTTCCGCCAGAAGATTCTGCCGGGCGCGTTCGGTGGGGGCACAGTGCAGAGTCGCGCACAGCCCTGCGATGCGGCGGTTGAGCTCTTCCGGCCAGGGCGATTGCAGGTTGCCGGTCCGCAGGCCGGCTTCGACATGCACGAACGGCAGCCGCCGATAGAACGCCGCCAGCGACGCGGCCATCACGGTCGTCGTGTCGCCCTGAGCCACGACGCAGCCGGGACGCCGACGTGCGATGGCCGCGTCGATCCGCTCGATGCAACGCGCCGTCAGCCCGGCGAGCGTCTGATCGGCGGCCATCACGTCCAGATGCTCGTCGGCGGCAATGCCGAAGTAGTCCGTCACCTGGGCCAGCATCTCGCGGTGCTGTCCGGTGACGCAGACGACCGGTTCGATAGCTTCGGAACGGCGCAGGCACTCGCGGATCACCGGGGCCATCTTGATGGCCTCCGGCCGCGTCCCGAAGATCAGCAGCGGTCGCAAGCGGGGCATGGTGCAACTCTATGTCAGCGGTCAGCGGTCAGCTTTCAGCTTTCAGCTCGGAGTTGCGGGAAGCTGGCGGCTGACGGCCGATGCGCGGCGGCGCGACAGGCACAATCGACAGCGCCGGCACAACCCTTCCGCCGCTTCTAATCGTTGACCCCCCGCGGCTCAGCGTGTCCAATGGGGAATGCTCTGAGCTGAAAGCTGATAGCTGACCGCTGATAGCCAATCTTCACCCGCTCACGCGTCACCGAGGGAAATCCCATGTCCCGCAACATCGACCGCCGAGAGTTTCTCGCCGCTTCCGCCGCCGCGGGTGCCGTCGCCGGGCTGGCCCTCAGCCCTACGGCGGTCCGCGCCGCGAATTCGTCCTCCCAAACGGTGGTGGTGGGCGTCATGGGCCTCAGTCGCGGTCGGGCGCTCGCCAACGGCTTCGCCAAGCTTGCCGGCTGCGAGGTGAAGTACGTCTGCGACGTCGATGCCAATCGCGCCGGGCAGGCGGCCGAAGAGATCGGCAAGATCCGCGACAAGAAGGCCGAAGCCGTGGGCGACTTCCGCCGCATCCTCGACGATCCCGAGGTGCACGCCCTCGTGTGCGCCGCCCCCAACCACTGGCACGCCCCGGCGACCATTCTCGCCTGCAAGGCCGGCAAGCACGTCTACGTCGAGAAGCCCTGCAGCCACAATCCCCGCGAGGGCGAGCTGATGGTCGAAGCCGCTCGCACGCACAAGCGGGCCGTGCAGATGGGCACGCAGCGCCGCAGCGGCCCCGGCACCATCGAGGCCATCCAGCGGCTGCGCGAGGGCGTCATCGGCCGCGTCTACCTCTCGCGAAGCTGGTACACCAATGTCCGCGGACCGATCGGCACCGGCAAGCCCGCCGAGGTGCCCTCGCATCTCGATTACGAGCTCTGGCAGGGGCCGGCGCCGCGGCGGCCGTACCTCGACAACCGCGTGCATTACAACTGGCACTGGTTCTGGCACTGGGGGAACGGCGAACTGGGCAACAACGGGGTGCACACGCTCGATCTGTGCCGCTGGGGATTGGGCGTCGATTTTCCCATCCGCGTCACGTCCTCGGGCGGACGCTACCGTTTCGACGACGACCAGGAGACGCCCGACACCCACACGGCATGCTTCGAGTTCGACGGCGAGCGGCAGATCACGTGGGAAGGCCTGAGCTGCAACCGGCACGGCGGCGGCTTCGTCAGCTTCTACGGCGAGAACGGTGCGCTCGACCTCGACTCCGATGGCGGCTACGTCATCTACGACGACCGCGACAAGCCCATCGAGCGCAAGCCCGGCCGCGGCCGCGGCGACACCGACCACCTGGAGAATTTGCTCGCCGCCATCCGCAACGACAAGCCGCTGGAGCTCAACGCCGAAATCGCGGAAGGCCACAAGAGCACGCTCTTGTGCCACCTGGGCAACATCGCTCACCGTACCGGCCGCACGCTCGACTGCGATCCCGCGAACGGCCACATCCAGAACGACAGCGAAGCCATGCAGCTCTGGCAGCGCGAATACGCCAAGGGCTGGGAGCCCACCGTCTGAACGTGCTAAACCGTTTAGCCGCGGCCCAGCGGGCCGCGCGTCCCGCTGGGACGCGGCTAAACGGCGAAACGCTACCGCTGGCAAATATCGGCGATTTTTGATATGGAGGCCGGAAGACCTGAGCTTCGCGGCGCGAAAGTCGCGTTGCCTGCCGGTTCGTCGGAGTCCTGCCATGCTCAGCCTGCATCACCCCGGCCGCCGTTACGCTCGACGCGAGTTCCTCCAGATCGGCGGCCTCTCGCTGGGCGGGCTGTCGCTTGCGAGCCTGCTGCAGGCGCAGGCCGCGGCCGCTTCCGGCGCTTCTCCCGTCACCGGCAAATCCGTCGTGTTCGTATTCATGCACGGCGGGCCGAGCCAGATCGAGACCTTCGATCCCAAGATGACCGCCCCGTCCGGCATCCGCTCGGTCAACGGGGAGGTGCAGACGAAGCTGCCCGGCGTCACGTTCGGCACGTCACTGCCGAAACTGGCGGCACTGGCCGACCGCATGACCATCGTCCGCTCGTACACCACGGGCGACGGCAATCACGACATCGCGGTCGCCAAGTTCCGGCGCGACGGCAGCCT
>JAHWKJ010000083.1 GCA_019347905.1 Planctomycetota bacterium | reverse complement strand
GTTCGGCTGGCCGGTTCGGAATACTTCGAGCGCGTCGGACAGGACGGACCGAAGATCGACGTCCGCCGCGTGCCTGAAGCCGAACTGGCCGGCTACGAGACGGACGGCTTCCGTGGGCAAAACGACGACTCCGGGTTCCCACCGCCGTTATCGACCCCTCCCCATAGCCCGCCGCGCAAGCAAGGGCCGAAGCCGCCACAAGCGAACCACATCGAACACCAGCCGCACCAATGGGTCAAGCCGCCCGAACGCGAGCCGGTGTTCTTCCGCGCCCAGAACTTCGGCGGTCCGCCGTTCCAGACGCCGCAGAGTCCGCTGTTCGACAACAGCCCGCAGGGCGATCCTCTCGACCGGGCGATCCGCGGCGACGAAGGACTTCTGGATGCGACGATCTTCGCCACCGAGGCCCGCACCGGCCGGCTGATGTTCGGCGTGGGCGTCAACAGCGACGCGGGCGTAGTGGGCCAATTCGTACTTTCGGAGATGAACTTTGACCTGTACCGGCCGCCCACCAGTTTTCAGGACATCATCGACGGCACCGCGTGGCGCGGCGGCGGACAGCGGTTCCGGCTGGAAGCCGTGCCGGGCAACGTCGTCAGCCGCTATCTGGTGAACTGGTCGGACCCGTACTTCCTCGACACCGATTTCAGCCTGTCGGTCAGCGGCTTCTACTACAACCGTTTCCTGCCCGACTGGGACGAGCGGCGCGGCGGCGGACGCGTGAGCCTGGGCCGCCAGCTCACGCCGGAGTTCTCGGTCAGCGGGCAGATTCGCCTGGAGGAAGTGCGGCTGACTGATCCCGACGTGCCCACGCCGCAGCTTCTGCTCGACGGGCTGGGCAGCCACTTCCTCTCGACGGCCAGGATTTCGGCCGCCCACGACACGCGGGATTCGGCGTTTCTGCCGGGGGCAGGCCATCTGATTGAGGTCGGCTACGAGCAGGCCTTCGGCGACTTCGACTTTCCGCGGGCCGAGGGCGAAGCCCGCCAGTACTTCACGCTCTACAGCCGGCCCGACGGCGGCGGACGGCACATCGTGATGCTCCGCGGCCAGGTCGGCTGGACGGGCGAGGACACGCCCATCTTCGAGCGGTTCTTCGCCGGCGGCTTCCAGACGTTCCGCGGCTTCGAGTTCCGCGGCGTCGGCCCCATCGGCCCCGGCACCGATGTGCGGATCGGCGGCCGCTGGATGACGCTGGGCACCGCCGAGTACATGTTCCCGCTCACTGCCAGCGAGGCCGTGCAGGGTGTGGTGTTCAGCGACTTCGGCACCGTGGAGAACGACGTCGGCCTGGACGAGTTCCGCGTGACGGTCGGCGGCGGCCTGCGGATCACCGTCCCGGCGATGGGTCCGGTTCCGCTGGCCTTCGACTGGGCCGTGCCGATTCTCGAAGAAGACGGCGACGACACGCAGTTCTTCAGCTTCTACGTGGGCGTGAACCGGTAGGTGAAGGGGTCAGACCCCTTTGCGGATGAGCGACGCAGACGGTGGGAAGATGGCCCGTCCGCAAAGGGGTCTGACCCCGTGAAGAGCTCGAACCACCGTCACCCGGCCTTCACGCGCTGCTCGACCGCCGCGACCAGTTCGTCGAACGTCCACGATTGTGCGGCGACGCGGGTTTCGGTCCGCGTTTCGATCTGCTGCCGGATGCGGCGTTCCGCGGCGATGACCGTGGCGTGGTTGCGGCCGCCGAAGTAGCGGCCGATCTCGCTGTACGCCGCGCCGGTGAGCTTGCGCATCAGGTACATGGCGAGCATCCGCGGCTGGGCGACGGCGCGGGCGCGCTTGGACGACTTGAGGCCGGCCGGCTCGACGCCGAAGAACTCGCACACGATGCGCTCGATGTCCGCCGCACGGACGGCCCGCACGCAGTCGCGCTCCAGTTCGGAGACGGCCTGCCGCGCCGCGGCCAGGTTCACGCGGCGCTTGGACATGGAGTGCCAGGTTCGCAGCACGTTGAGCGCCCCTTCCAATTCGCGCACGTTCCCGGAGAAGCGGCGGGCGATGAAGTCCAGCGCCTCGGGGGCGATGTCGGCCGGTGCACGGCGCAGGCGGCCTTCGAGGATCTGCCGCCGCGTCTGGAGATCCGGCGCGTCGAGCCGGCATACCAGGCCCGACATGAAGCGGCTGCTCAGCTCTTCGGTGGTCTTGGTCAGCAACTTCGGATGCCGGTCGGCGGTCACCACAATCTGCCGTCCCGCTCGTTCGATCTGCTGGATCGTGTGCAGGAACTCGCTCTGGAACCGCTGCTTGCCATCGAGGAATTCAACGTCGTCGACGAGCAGCACGTCGACCGCGCGAAACCGCTGGCGGAACGCGGGCGTCGTGCGTTCGGCCAGCGCCCCGCTGAAGGCGTTCCCGAACGCCTCCGCCGTCAGGTACAGCACGTTCAGCGACGGGAACGACCGCCGGTAGCGGCGATAGAGGCCCTCCAGCAAATGCGTCTTCCCCAGTCCCACGCCGCCGTACAGGTACACGGGGTTGTAGCGCTCGCCCGGCGCTTCGGCGATCTCGCGCATCGCGGTCAATGCCATGCGGTTCGCGTCGCCTTCCACGAACTCCGCCAGATCGGCGAACAGCCGGCGGCCTTTGGGCGCCGGTTCGGCCGCACGGGCGGGTTGAGGGCGAGGTGTGGATGCCGAGGCATCGGGACGTGAGGATGGAGGATGGAGGATGGAGGATGGCGAAGACGGAGCCGCACATGGTCGGCTATCCTCCATCCTCGATCCTCCATCCTCAGCCGCGGATGGCCACTGGCCGATGCCGAACTGCACCTGCACCAGCGGCCCCACCACCATCGTGGCCGCCTTGCGGAAGGCGCGGCCGAACTGCGTCTGCATCCAGCCCGCCAGAAAGCCGCTGGTCGCGGAGACGTGCAGCACGTTCTCCTCCAGCCGCAGCGAGGTCTTCCCCTCGAACCAGTGCTGGTAGCGGCTGGGCGAAACCTCCGCACGCAGCGCATCGACCAGCCGCTCGCGCCAGTCGCCGGGCGGAGACTCCTCCGCGAGCGCAAACAGCGTACGTGCAGGCGGACCGAGAATCGTCGGCGTCGCTGCCGGGACGTCGGGCATCTTGCCACCCCCCTGGAGCGCGCACCCCGAGCGGCTTCATCCGGACCTGCCAGAGGCAGGCCGGAAGACGCCCCGATGCGGACGGCAGCACTCCGTCGCCACAGCCGGGACGGGCAGACTCAGGACGCGGTGAATTAAGTATGAAGAGCAGTGCGGTCTCTGGCCGCGGCTTCCAGGACCGCGGCAAACCGCTCGTTGAAGGTCACTCACTCAGCGATGCCGATCCTACCGGCCGCGCCCGCGGTGTCAAATCAAAATCGCGTGCCGTTCGCCGCGGCAACACACGACGGGCCGACGCCTCCGGTTTTTACCGATACCTCGCGCCATCTTCGGCCAGAATTTTTTTTGCCGCGGCTCCCGGGCCGGTCGATGGGCTGTGAATTACGCGCTACTCGGCCGTCTCGCTGAGCCACAAGTGCACGTCGCGCTGCCCCAGTTCCACGAAGCCCAGCGCTTCGTAAACGGAGACGGCGTAGCGGTTTCGGCTGTCGACTGCCAGCAGCATCGTCTCGCGGCCGGCCTGCCGCGCGCGATGCAGGCCCTCCAGCAGCATCTCCCGCGCGATTGCCCGGCCGCGCATCTCCGGCGCCACGCCCACGTACACGACCTCCCACGAGCTGACTTCCGGATGGTCGGTGAGCAACAGCACGCCGGCGTCGCGGCCCTCCAGCCGGTACAGCCGCCAACGCGTCGCCGCGAACGATCCCGACAGCCGGTGGTTCGCCAGCGAATCGGCCCCGCGGCGGATGCCATTTAATTCAGGACAGTCGAGCGTCCCTTCGTAGGTGCGGTCGAGCAGTTCCTCGAACCGCCGCCGGTTCGACGCTTCATCGAACTCGATCGCCTCCAGCCGCCGCGATTCCAGCGGCGGCAGAGGGTCGCTCAGCGTCCGCTGCAGGTACAACAGCGTCGCCAGCCGCGGAAAACTGTTGCGCTCCATGACGGCCGCATCGTCGCGCTCCTCGGGGCCGATGAGACACTGCCCGACACGGGTGCCGGAGCGCCCGAGCCGCCGGCGCAGCTCAACCATCAGCGTATCGGCAAGCAACTCAGCGTCGACCTCGCCCCGCAGAACGCACGGCGGCCACACCATCGCCGTCCGCCCGGTCTGCACCAGGTACAGCACCGCCCCGACGGCGCGCCCGTCCAGGCGAGCCACCAGCAATCCCTCGAGATCGATCTCCCCCTGCTCGGCCGCCTGCAGAACTTCCGCCACGTCCGCCGACCGCTGCGCCGGCGGCCGATTGCCGAACAAGATCGCCAGCGCCTCGGCACGGCTGCCCTGTTCGCAACTGGTGACGCGAATGATGCTCATTCGTCCGACGAGCAGGCGGACTACATCAGCCGGCAGCAACCGGGGCCGCAGGGGGGTGCGTCGGGCGGCGGGCAGCTCGAACTCGTCACCGGCAGCGATCCGCGGCTGACGCGGGCGGCCGGGACACTCAACAGCTTCTCGCAATCCGCCGAGCCGCACTCCGGACAAACAACCGGCTCACCATTGCGCACGAGCAGTTCATACTCGCGGTCGCAGTCGCGGCAGTGATACTCGAACAGCGGCATGGTCCGATGCACCTGTGAAGGGAATGACTTGACCCCCCGATTTTAGCGCACGCAAAAGCTCAAAGTGAAGCGGCGGAGCGGGCCGCAAGCTGGTATGACGGCACGGCCACGGCCGACGCTGCATTGCCCAAAAAAGGGGACTGTCCCCCTACCACTTGTGATTTACAAATCGACCAAAGCACAAGACGAAGGGGACTGTCCCCTTTTTTGGGCAAAGCCGGCCGATGCATCAAGTCGCTGAATGCACAACAAGCTGCTGTCGAGCGCTTCGCGAGCGACTTCGAGCAGGTGCTCGTGGTGGGTGAAGAAAACCACCTGCGTCTTTTTCGAGAGCCGCGCCAGCGCCCGAAGCGCGGCGCGTGCGCGGTCGTCGTCGAACATGACCAGCACGTCATCCACAATCAACGGCAGCGGCTCGCCGTGCTGCAGCGACGACTCCAACAAGGCCAGCCGCAACGCCAGATACAACTGATCGCACGTGCCGTCGCTCATTCCGGTGACGGGGACGGATTGTCCGCCGGCCCGGATGCCGACCAGCACGGCGTTGCCGCTGCTGTCATAGTCGGCGCGCAATCCGGCAAATGACCCGAGCGTCAAGTCGGCAAACAGTTCGGCCGCACAATCCAGCACTGGGCCTTGATTGGTTTCCCGAAAGCGCTCGATCGCCCGCGACAGCACCACCGAGGCCAGCCGCCGCCGAATGTACTCCTCCGCATCGCCGCGAATGGAAGCCAGCAGGTGCTCGGCCTGAATCTGAGCTTCCGCGGCCTTGCCGCTGCCGTCCATCCGAGACAGTTCGTTGCGGTGCTGACCGACGGCTTCCGAGACGCCGTTCTTCTCGTGCTCCAGACCCGCGATCTGGTCCGCCAGGCTTGTGAGACTGGCCTGCACCTGGTCTGAATCGAACTCGTCGGCGGTGGTGATCCACTCGTCGAGAGCCGTTCCTGCGGCCAGTTCGTAAAGCTGCTGCTCCAGCCGCTTCAGTTCGGCCTCGGTCTCCCGCCGCGTTCGCGACCGCTCTTCGGCCTGCGTCAATTCGGCGGGCGTGGAGCAGCCGGCCTGTTCGCAGAGTCTGCCGAGCGCCTGTTGCCACTGCGTGAGACGCGACTCGGCGTCCTCTTTCCTGCCTCGTTCGATCTGCAGTTGTTCCTGCAAGCCATCGAGTTTTGTCTGGTCCCGTTCTGCTCGGCTCAGCCGGTCGATCAGGTCGGCCAGAGCCTGCTCCACGGAGTTGCTGAGCGTGTCCAGCAGGTCGGCGGCCACTTGTTCGATCAACTGCCGCACCAACTGCTCGAACTTCTCCGCGTCCGCATCGATGCCGCCGATCCGCTCGTCCAGCTCGCGCGACTCCTTCAGCAATTTGAGCAGGTCGTCGACAGCTTCGATCAGGGCGTTGGCCTGAGAAGGCTTCGAGTCGCCATCCAGGCCAAGCTCCGCGACAGCCATAGCCCATTCCATTCGCCATTCGCTAACTTGCCTCGATGCCTCGTCGGCTTGGCGTTCCGTCTCCGATTGTTGCTGAATCAGCTTCTCCTGTTCGCTGAGAAGCTGGTCACGCTGCTGGTTGGCGCTGCGGATTTGTTCGGCGATTTGCTCGCAGCGGTCCAGCATGGTCGAAAGGGGTTCATCTTCGGGGACGTTCCGAACGGGGTCAGACCCCTTTGCGGGCGAGCGATACAGAACTTGGGCAGACCGATGACCCGCAAAGGGGTCTGACCCCTTCAAGGACTCGTGCGATTGATCGAGTTCGTGCAGACAGTTCGTCAATTCCGCCCGCGACGACTCAATCAGGCTGCTCAGCCGCTGGAGCTGAACCTGACGATTGCGGACGTCCGCCGCGAGACCCACGAGCGACTGCTGCGTGTTCCGCCAGGCCCTCATCTCGCGCGGAGAGAGTGGTTCGACGCTCGCCGGCTCCCACTGCTTGCGCCACTCGTTCCAGACGTCTTGCCGGTGGCACTCCACCCGTTCAAGTCGCTCCGCGGCCTCGGCCAGCTTGCGCTGCGCTTGTTGCAGGTCGGCTGTGAGCCTCGCATTCCGGGCCACACGGTCTGCTTCACGTCGCAGGCGATCCGCCACCGCGTCGGCCGCTTCGATGCTCTCGCGAAACGCCGCCACCAGGTCTCCGCCCGGAGAAAACTCGTCGATGAACGCGGCGACGGCCGGATCATCACTGCTCGAACGATCCCGCCAAACCTGTTGCACCAGTTGCCAGCCGGCATCGCGGCGCCGCCGGGCCTGTTGCAGGTCGGCTTCGCTCGGCACTTCCCGCTCGAGACGCAAGGCCTCCAGACTGTTCTGCAATTCCTGGTTCGCCGCGGTCAGCTCGGCGAATTGTTCTCGCAACCCGCTTATGTCCCGATCCGCGTCGGAGAGTTCGTGCTCGAAGCGGTCGATCGTTTCGGCGGGCGGAACCGGCAGTCGTTCCAGTTCTTCCAGCGTGCCGGCAAATAGCCGCAGTTTCTTCAGCTCGACGTTCGCCTGCTCGCGGAGTCTCTGCAGCTCGGCTGCGGCCGTCCCGTGCTGCGCGTCCAGGTCGCCTTGCTTCTGGACGCGCCGGATGATGCGTTCCAGTTCCGCGGTGTCCCGCTCCGGCGGAAGCTGTTTGAGGGCCTTCTCCACACGCTCGATGTCGAGGGCGAGCTTGCGGACAGCCTGCTCGCTGGATTGCTGCCTTTCGACCAGGGCTTTGAACTCGCCGCCGAGATCCTGAATCCGCTTGCGTTGTACCTTGGACAGCCGTAGCGACTCCGCCTCGGCGGGCTCCAGTGTCCGGCCGAGTTCCTGTAGGAGCTCCCGGGCCTGCTGCTGCGCGCCGTCGCGCCTGCCGACCAGGCCCGGCCGGTCCCTGGCCGCTTTCCGAATGCTGCCCAAATCCGTATGCAACTGCGCGATGGCCGTCCGATGTTCCATCAGTTCGACCGGCACCTCGATACCACGCAGGTCGCGTTCGAGACGTTCGATCTCCCGCTCGGCCAGCCGCTGGTCTTTCTTTGCGTTACCGAGATTAGTCTCGGCCTCGCGACGATCGCCGGGAAACGTCTCCGGGAGCAGCGGAGCATCTGCCACCGCGGCCAGTGCCTCGCGGAGTGGCTTCAGCCGGCTAATAAGCGGCAGGGAACGGCGAATTCGATCGAGCCGGCTGCGCTCGCGGCGCTTTCGGTCCAGCTCCTCGTCGATCTCGCGCTGACCCCGCTCCGCCTGCCGAAGCGCCTCGTCGTGCTCGACCCACGCAGACGTCGGCAATTGAGCGTTCCGGATCGCCTCGCGCGACTGCTTCAATTGCAGCAGGGCCTGGGCGATTCGCTGGTTGGAGCCGCGCGCTTTGAAGATCGTTTCGGCTTCCGCGTCGAGCCGCTGCTGGATCTTTCGCAGGTCCGCGAGGCCCGCCCCGGCGGCAAACAGGATTTCGCCCAAATCGCCCCCCCCGCACACGACCGACTCGCCGCCGCGACGCAACTCCTCGCAGTCGATGCCGAACCGCCGGCAGAACATCGCTTCGTCGACGCCGCCCAGCAGTTGCTGCAGGCGCGATTCGTCGAACACCTCGCCGTCGTCCGGTCCGCGCAGCGTTTTCGAGCGGCCCTTGCGACGAATGAACTCGAGCCGCGTCCCATCGGCCGCTTCGAGCACTCCCCCGATCCGCAGGTTCTTGTAGGAGTGCACGAAATCGTCGGGACTCCGCTCCGGGATGCCGTACAGCAGGTTCCGCAGCGCACGCAGCGAGGAAGTCTTCCCCGCTTCGTTCGGCCCGTAAACGATCTGCAGCCCTGGCGAGCCGTTGCCGAAGTCGAGCGATCGACCGGTGAACGGCCCGAACGCCAGAAGGTCCAGTCGCAGGATTCTCATGCGCTGACTCTTTCGCGCAAGCGGTTCAACAGCAGCGGTTCCACTTCGTCGAGCCACCGCCGCATCTGGTCCGGATCGCGGAATCCAAGCGCATCGTCGCCGCGTCGCAACTCGTCCGGCAGCTTGCGCTCCAGGTCGTCGAGCACCTGATCCAGTTCGTGCAGCCTGGGCCCGTCGTCGCGAAGTTCCTGCAGGTAGCCCAGGAGCGTGCCGATCGGGCTGGAATGGTCCGCAGCATCGAGCAGCTCACGTCTGGGCGCCATACGCCATTGGACCTTTTCGATCCACACGCGGCCGTTGGGGGCGGCCAGGGCCGCAGCGCGGACTTCGTTTGTCCAGCCGACCGGATCGGCCAAGAGCGACGCATAGGCTTCCGTCACCCCGGTCACCTCGACTCTCACCGCCAGCGGCAGCCCGTCGTGATGTTGAGTCAGGCCGTCCAGTGCGGAGGAAAAGCGGTCGAGCACGCAATCGGGCCGTTTGGCTTCCGTGGCGTCGAGGGTGCACGTCTCCCAGCGAAAGACGTCGAGCGGGACGAACTCGCGCTCGCACCGGCCTCGCTCGTCGGCCGTCACCACGTAGCAGCCTTTGGCCCCGGGTTCGCGAATGTGCCGCCCCTGAATGTTGCCGGGGAACACGATCGGCGGGTCTTCGCACCCCGTCTGCCGCGTGTGGACGTGGCCTAGGGCCCAATACTCGTATTCCTTCTGCTGCAGATGGTCGAGCGTGCACGGCGCGTAGGATTCGTGACCTGCCGCTCCATCGAGCGAAGTGTGCAACAGGCCGATGTTGAACATGCCGGAGTGCTTCTGGGGATACGAGCAGGCCAGATTGTCAAACTCGGCCGGTCTGCGGAATGACTGGCCGTGAATGGCAACGCCCGCGCGATCCAGCGTCTTCGATTTGGCCGTCGCCGGTCGGGTGTGCGAGAGCAGCTCCACGTTTTCCGGCAGCCGCAGCGACTTCGTCATCTTGTTGGCCGCGTCGTGGTTGCCGCTGATCATCACGACGGCCACGTCGGCCTCCCGCAGCCGGTTCATCTGCTCGACGAAGAACAGCCCGGTGTTGTGGTCTTTCCAGTCGCCGTCGTAGAGGTCGCCGGCAATGAGCACGAAGTCGACGTTGCGGTCGAGGGCCAGTTCGACCAGGTTCTCGAGCGCCCGCCGCGTCGCCCCGCGAACCTCCTCGACCGGCGCCCCGGGGTACTGCTCGAGGCCCTTGAGCGGACTATCCAGATGAATGTCCGCGGCATGAATGAACCGGATCATGCTTTCCCTTTCGCGACCGGTACAGACAGACAGTCAATATCGTATCCTAACCACGTCCCGCGGCTTGGGAAGAGTGTTCCGCCCGCCTGCGGTAAACTGCGGTGGGGTGATCAGATGAGGGGGACAGCATGTCCGATGGTTCGCGGACGCGGCGGTTTCTGGGCGTGACGGTGCTGGGGGACTTCATCCTCAGTGAAGGGCCGCGGGCCGTGCTGGAGAACCTGCGCCGCATCGGGGCGACGGCGGTGGCGACCAATCCCACCGTCACGGCGCCTGCCGAAGAGGGCTGCGGCAGCTTTCAACCTCCGGATGATGCCGGCACGAGTCCCAGGGTGTTCGACCGGCCGCTGTTCGGCCGGCGTTCGCTGTGGGTCCGCAGCGGGCCGAGCTATGTGCCCGACGTCGATCTCTATCGCGATTCCCCGTACGCGCCGCGGCAGCCCAACGAGCTCACCGAAAGGCACGGAACCGTCATTGGGGAGTTCATTCGTGCCGCGGCCGATGCGGGGCTGAAGGTCTACCTGCAGGTGGGAGCGGTGCAGCCTGCGGGGCTGCGGGATGAAGATCGGCCGCGGCTGCCGACGGGGGAACTTCCCCAGGGCCGCATGGCCGATACGGGCTGCCTCGCATCGCCGGCGATCCGCGCCTACAACCGGGCCTACGTGCGCGATCTGCTCCAGGCGTATCCGCAAGTCAATGGCTTTCGTCCCGACTGGCCGGAGTATCCCTGCTATACGCTGGATGAAGCGTTCCAGGGTTTCGGGCCGCACGTCGCGGCGTGGTGCCGGCAAAACGACGCCCTGGGCGGAATGTCGTATGAGGCGCTGTGCGGCTGCATCGCGCGCGTGCGCGAGAGGCTGACGGGCGGGCTGAGCGCGGAGGATTTGGCCGACGTTGCGGCGCCGGGCCGCGGGTTGTGGTCGCTGCTGGAGCGGATCGGCGATGCCGCCTGGGAGCCGGTGCGGACGTGGCTGCGTCTGAAGGCGCAGCTTTCGCTCGCTGTGCTCGGCGACTGGCGGCGGGCGATCGACGAGGTGCGCACCGGGGTGGAGCTTTCCGCCAACGCCTTCATGCCGCCGTATTCGCGCGTCACGGGTTTCGATTTTCACGGCGCGGCCGGCGTGTGCGATTCGATCAACCCCAAGCTGTACACGATGCACTGGGCGCTGATGGTGACGTTCTGGGGGCGGGCGTTGCTCGAACACAATCCAGGGCTGGACGAGCGACTGATCGTGCGGAGCCTCGTGCACCTGATGGACCTGGCAGATGCGGAGCAGCGGGAGAGCGCATTGCCCGAAAAAGGGGACACTCCCCTCAGCGGGCAGGAAGGGGACGGTCCCCTCTTTCGGATGCCGGGCGAGACGCTCGCGGACTACAGGTACCCGGAGCCGCACGAGCCGCACCCGATTCCCGACCGTCCGCAGCGGCGGAAGATCGACCAGGTTCTGCGTTCGGTGGCGGGGCAGGCGGCCGTCTTCCCTCTGGTGCACGGGTATGGGCCGGTAGAGGACTTCACGCGCCGGCTCAGGCTGGTGGCGGAGTCGCCGGCCGACGGCGTGTGGATCAATCGCTACGGCTACCTCAGCGACGAGAAGCTGGAGCGGATCGCGGAAGTGTGGAAGTGAGCAACGGGGGTGAATGAGTCGAGAGTCGAGGGTCAAGAGTCGAGAGCCAGAAGAAGGGTCGAGGGTCAAGAGCCAGATGCGGACTGGGAGTTGCGACGGGAGTTCGTAAGCCTTTCCGGCCCTCAATTCTTCTCTGGCTCTCGACCCTCGGCCCTCGACTCCTTGCTGCCGTATGTCTCAAGAAGCAATCTCCCGCTGGATGCTCGTCGCCACCCTCGCCGCCGCGGCGCTGTACGTGGCCTCTCTGCTGGGGGGCGTCGCGCGGTTGATGTTCACGGTCATCTGCGTCGTGCTGGGCGTGCAGGCGGCGCTGGTGATGATCGTCGGCGGAGCGCTGCGGCGGCTGAAACGCGAACGGGCGATGCAGCGCATCGGTGAGGCCGGCGGCCGCATCACCGCGCGGCTGGCTTCGCACCCCGACCGGATCGTCGAGATTTCGTTCGCCGGGGCGGCCGTTAACGCCGACGCTCTCGAACCGCTGACGGCGATCCCGGAACTGGAGCGGCTCGATCTTTCCGGGACGCGTGTTGGTGACGACGCGCTTGAGCCGCTGGCGTCACTGCGGAACCTGAGCGAGGTCGATCTCGATGGAACGGCCGTCACGGACCGCTGCCTGGCGGTACTCGAATCGCTGCCCCGTTTGCGCCGGTTGCAGGTCGCCCGCACGGCTGTTACTGCCGACGCCGTCGCCTGGCTGCTCGAAGTCCGCCCCGACCTGCGCGTCGAACGCTCACCCGGCGATCACTGATTGCCGGCGGCCGCGACCGTCAGTTCATTATTGACGCGACGGACGCCCGGCTCCAGGCGCGTGATGGCCGCGGCGAGCCGGCGGGCACGCTCGCTGGCGACTGTGCCGGTCAAGGTGGCGACGCCCTCGGAGTCCAGAGTCACCGTTGTGCCGGCCAGTTCCGGCCGCACGCTGGAAATGGTGCGGAACGCGGTGCCGAGGCTGCCGGCGATTTCGCTCCCGCTGGGCCGGGGAACCTCAAACGCAATCCGCTGCCGCGGACGAATCACGCGCTGCGTGCCGGTTGTGCCGGTGTTGCCGCCGAACTGCGTCGTCGTCCCGCCCGGCAGGCCGCCGAAGTTCGGCAACGTCGTGGGCGAGAATCCCTGCTGTGCTCCCTGCATGCCCACGAATGTGCCGGAGGTATTGCTGCGGCCGATGAATGCCCCCGGCTGCATGGTCTGGCCAAAGCCCGACGCCTGGCCGAAGGTGTTCTGGCCGAGACCGCCGGCCGTTCCTGTTGTCGAGCCGAACCCGGTGCCGGTTGTGCCAAGGCCACCGGCGCCGCCAGTGCCGCCGAAGGCGGACGCCCCACCGAAGCCGCCGGTGGTGGAGCCGGCGACGCCGCTGCTCGTGCGGCCGGAGCCGGTCGTCGACGAGAACGACGACGTGCTGCCGAAGCTCGCACCCCCGGTGGGGCCGCGGTTGCTGAACAGGCTGTTCGTCTGCGCCGCGCAGGGGCTGCTCGCGGCCAGCATGGCCACGAGCGCCGCCGGAACGGCTGCCAGAATCGATCGAGACAGTCGCGACATGATCGGCTCCCGTGCGGGCAGGAACGGCGGATGCGCAGCAGGCAGCCAAGCACCGCGACAGCGCCACGCTCCAACGACGATTGTACCACGTCCTGTTCCGCCGGAGCGTGGAATTCTCAGACGTCGTGCGGATTTGAATCCGCACGACCATCTCGCTAAACGCAGGCACAAGTCAGGCGGTATCGAGAGGGCGCACACTTGACGGCCGTGGCCATGGCTCATCACTATCCCGGCTGGTCATGCCACCCACCACTCAATGGAGCACTTCCATGTGGATTCGAGGAGCCGTGTTCGGAACTTTGCTGTTGTGCGTCGCGGCGTCCGGCTGCGGCCAGTCGGCTGCCGACAAGGCCGCGGAAGAGATGCTGGCCGTGGCCAAGGAAGCGAAGGCCATGGAAACGGCCGGCAGTACAGATCCTTCCCAGGCGATGGCGCTGCTGGGGCGGATGATGGAAACCGCCTCGAAGCTCGAAGCCGAAATGGAGAAGATGTCTCCCGAAGAGCGGAAGGCCTTCGAGGAAAAGTGGGAGAAGCGTTTCAAGGAGGAAGGGCTTGGCGACTTTGACGCCGGATCCGGCGGCAACGCCTTCGAAGTCGGCCCTGCCGACGATATGCCGGGCGCCGACGAGATGCCCATGCCTGACGCCCTGCCGCTGCCCGGCGATGGCGACGCGCCCAACGAAGGCGGCCCCGACATCACCGATCCAGCCACCGGCAACGCGGCCGATGGCCAGTGACCGTCACCGGAACGAATGATCGAACGGCACCGGCTGGGTGCCGTCGAACTGTACGGTGTCGGCGTGGCGGCGGCGGGTCCCCAGCAGGCGCGCGGGCTGATCGAACCACGCACTCAGGACGGCTTCGAGCCGCCCATCGGATGCGGCCAGTTCGTCCTGCTCCAGGTGATTCGACAGCACGACAATCGTGTAGCTGCCGGCGTCGGGGAGCTGAAGCGCGTATTGACCGTCCGCGCCGGCCAGCGCCAAGTCGCCCCCGAGGGCCATCAGTGAGGCAGACGCCAGCCGGAAGTCCGGGCTGTCGGCGTCCGTGGCGCGGAACGCCGCGGCGGGAAGTGGTGCGCTGCCGCGACGCTCCTTCGGCAGCGCGAGGACGCGAGCGTCCTGGTCGGGCTTCGTCATCCCGTCCGGCGTGCGGTACGTGATGCGTCCGTGGACCGCCACATCCTTCACCAGCGACTTCGAGGCAGAGTCAGGGGCGGCGGCTCCGGGCGCCGTTGACGGGCCGCTTGCTTTTCGCTGTGAATTGCCGTGCGGCCCCGAGGAAGCGTCGGGTGCGGTCCAGCGGCCTAGCAGGAACCCGACCCCCATGGCCGCCACGGCTGCGATCGCAAGCACGGCCACGGCCCTGCGTGGCGACGGCGTGAATCGGTCGCGCGGCACCGGGGCGGCGTTGTCGCCCAGCCCGATGCCCAGCTTGTCGAGCAACGCCCGCAGCTCTTCGTCGTCCTCGCGCAGATCCCGCAGCCGCGCAATCTGCGACGGCGACGCCGTATCGAGCGCATCGTCCTCCGGCCACGAACCCTTGTTGCCGTTGCCTTCGCGCGGTCGGCCGCTCCGGCCGTGAGCCGTCGGTGGCGGAGGCACGGGAGTCTTCGAGGTCAGCGGATCGGCGGGCGGCGGCGGATCGATGGGGATCGGCTCGGGCGCCGGCGGCAGCTCAATCGCCCGCGGCGGCTCCTTGCGGGTGATTTCCTCGGAGTCGTCGCCGGCGTCCGCGGCCAGATCGTCCCCACCGTCGCCCGTTCCGTGCCCGATCCGCGCCAGCTCGTCGAGCGCCTGCGAAAGACCTGAATCGCCTAAGTCCATGCCCGGCTCGGGCAGCGGGTCGAGCGTGCCGTCGAGGTTCGGGACCCGCAGCGTGCGACCGCAGGTGGGACAATCGACGACCGCCCCAGCCCGGGACCGCGAGATACCCAGAAACTGCCGGCAGTGGTTGCAGCGGAACTTGATCGGCATCTTAAGATCAGGCGGCACGCGCTAGCGTCCGGTTCGCACGTTGGGAACCGCGGGCTAGCGCCCGGCGGCTGATTTTCATAACCCGAATTCCGAACCTCGAGAGACGACTAGGGTTGCGGCCGCCCGATCGAGCGGATCTGTACGACCGCCAGCACGACAATCATCCCCAGCAGCGTCGCCGCCCAGAGCACCGCCAGGCCAACCAATGCGCCCCGCGCGACTGCCGCGCCGCGATCATCGCCCAGTTCCGCCAGCGCCGACCACAGAACGCAAGCCAGCACAAGCGCGTACGTCAACGCCGCGCCCGCAGTCAGGATCGACACCAGTGCCCGCCGCATCACAT
>JAHWKJ010000592.1 GCA_019347905.1 Planctomycetota bacterium | reverse complement strand
GACCGCGGCATCCGCTTCTACTACGAATGGGTCCGCGACAACATCGGCCGCTACGAGTATCCGAGACACATCAAGCCGGCCAGGCAGCCACGGAAGGAGAGCCGACGTGACGCGCGCCAATGACGACTCGGATGCCTTCCGGTTCGGCCTCGAAGCCGAGTTCATGCTGGTCGATGCGGATACGTTCCGGCCGCTCTGGCACCACGATCTCACGTTCGCCGAGTTGAACGAGACGCTGGAGTCGATCCGGCTGGGCGAATTGCCGACGCTCGACGGACTGGATCTCGAACCGCCGCATCGCAAGCTCATGCCGTTCGCCGTGGAGGGCTACCACGTACCCGATCCCGACATGAGCCCGATCGATCTGTTGCCGAAAGGCATCGAAATTCGCACGCCGGTCTGCCGGTCGATCGCCGAATGCCTGGCGTGCTTCGGGACGCTGCACGATCGGCTGCAGGGACCGCTGATCGAGCGCGGCTATCGCACGGTGTCGCTGTCGCATCATCCGATCGAATTCACGTTCGAGGGGCCGCAGAACAAGCGGCGTTACGACTTCTGGCAGTGGGCGATGGAGGTCATGGTCACCTACGGACCGGACATCAACGTCAGCCTGCCGCGCGCGCTGAACGACCGAGTGGATGTCAAGGATCTGCACGCCAAAGTCAACTACTACGGACCCGCGATGGCCGCTTTGAGCCTTGCCTCTCCGCTGTACCGCGGCGGCCTGTGGACGATTCGCGGGCAGGTGGGGAAGTCGATTCGCACTTACCGTCGCAGCGTCATCGCGCCGGCCATCGAAGTGCATCCCCACGAAGGCGGACGGCTGGAATTCAAGCTGTTCGAGGCAACGAATCGGCTCGCCGACTATGATGCGTTTTTCTTGCTGTGGCTGAGCGTGCTGCTCGACGAGGAGTTGGCAGGGCGGGCCCGCCACCAGACCCGCATCTACGACCTGGGCGCCGTGGGTCGATTCGGCCTGGATGCGGAATCCGTACGCGAACGCGCGACGGAGCTCTGCAGCCGGGCGCCGGCCACGCTGGACCGCTACGGCTTCGATCCATCGCCGCTGGAGGCATTCTCACAGCGTGTCGCCACCGGCCGCCTGCCGGCCGATGAAATCACCGACCTCTTTCGACAAACAGAATCCCTCGCCGACGTTCTCCGGCCGCGTGCAGGTCTGGTCGATGATCGCCGCAATCCTGGCGGGAATGGAGCCGTTCGCCGCGTGCGGCGGAAAGACGTTGTGGAGAATCAGTAGCCGCCTATGGCCATCTCGAACGGAAGCGGAGCCACCGCCGCATCGCCCTCGTCTCGGTATGACCCCGACGCTGGCAGTGAGCGCGGTCGTGGGACTAATCTACTTCGTCGCCAGGAGCTGAGCCACAGGCGTGGACGAACCGACTGACTCGGCGGGTACGATGCATCTGCCGTTCCTGCTCCAGGCATGTGGCCTTGTGCGCCGGGCGGCCGACCGCGTGCTGCTCCAGGCAGTTTCGCTCGACGTTCGGGGCGGCGATCGGATTGCCATTGCGGGCCCCACGGGGAGCGGCAAGACGCTGTTGCTGCGGGCCTTGGCCCTGCTCGACCCGCTCCAGGGCGGTCAGGTCCGCTGGCACGGCGACGACGTCCGCCACGACGACGTGCCGAAGTTTCGCAGCCGCGTAATCTATCTTCATCAGCGGCCGGTACTTGCCGAGGGGACCGTCGAAGAGAATCTCAGGCAACCGTTTTCCTTCCGCGTGCATCGCGAGCGACGATTCGATCCCGCTCTGCATCGCGAGCGACTGGCGTCGCTCGGCCGCGACGCATCGTTCCTGAGGAAGCTCCAGCGCGACCTGTCCGGCGGCGAATCGCAGATCGTGGCCTTGTTGCGAGCGATGCAGCTCGATCCGGAAGTGCTGCTGCTCGACGAACCGACCTCGGCCCTCGATTCTCACTCCTCGCAGGCCGTCGAGCGGCTTGTGGACTCGTGGTTCAGCGAACAGCCTGAGCGCCTCGCCGTGATCTGGGTCACGCACGACCGCCAGCAGGCCCACCGGGTCGCAAACTGCGTCCTCGAAATGAACGGCGGTTCTCTGCAATCGAGTCGATCGACATGAACGGTTACGTTGAACTGTCGTACCTTCAGGTCGGACTGGCGGCGCTCCTGATAGTCGTGAATGGTGCCATCTCGATCGGGCTGCGCCTGCGCATGGAGCGGTCGCTGTTTCTGGCCAGTGTCCGGACGGTCGTGCAACTGCTCCTGGTAGGGCTGGTGCTGGAATGGGTGTTTCGGCTCGACCGGTGGCACGTGGTGGTCGGCGTGGCCTGTTTAATGACGCTGGTCGCCGGGTTAACCGCCGCGAGTCGCAACCGGCGGCGATATCCGGGCATCTGGCTCAACACGGTCGTCTCCGTGTGGGCCAGCGCCTGGCTGGTGACTGCTTTCGCACTGTTCGCCGTGATGCAGGAGATCGACAAGTGGTATCAGCCGCAGTACGCGATTCCGCTACTGGGCATGATCCTCGGCAACACGCTCAATGGCATCTCCGTCGGCCTGAACACGCTGACTGAGGCCCTGGCGACGCGCCGCGAGCAGGTGGAATCACTGCTCGCTCTGGGAGCGACGCGCTGGGAAGCGGCCCGCGGCCCGGTCCGGCACGCCGTCCGCACAGGCATGATTCCGATCATCAACTCCATGATGGTGGTCGGCATCGTCAGTCTGCCCGGGATGATGACCGGTCAGCTCATCGCCGGCATGGCTCCGGCTGAGGCGGTGAAATACCAGGTCGTCATCATGTTTCTGATCGCCTCGGCCACCGCCCTCGGCACGGTCGGAGTGGTGGTGCTCAGCTTTCTGCGGCTGTTCAACGCCGACCACCAGTTCCTTTACGCACAGATCGATTTGAGGATCAACGAGTAGCTCTCGATCATCACGAAGGGCAGACCGCCGTGGTGCAACGCGGTTCCACCTGGCCCTGATTGTCATGCGGCCGGTTGCGGGCCGAGCCAGAACCACAGACCAATGGTCAATGACGCCAGCGCGACACCGCCGGCGAACGCACGCCCGGTCGAACTGTCGCGCGAGCCGGTGCGTTTCAGAGGCGTCCTCGGCGGAGTCGCCTTCGGCGGCGATCTGCTCGGCGCTGACCTTTCTGCCGAACTTCCAGAACAGCGCCGGCGTCACGATCTGGTCGAGCAGCGTCGAGCTGAGCAGCCCGCCAATCACGACGATCGCCAGCGGATGCAGAATCTCTTTGCCGGGCTGCCCGGCCCCCAGGGCCAGCGGGATCAGACCGATAGACGTGGTCAACGCCGTCATCAACACCGGTGCGAGGCGCTCCAGACTGCCGCGGATGATCGTGTCGGACCGAAGCAGTTTTCGGGCAATCGAAGACTGTGCCTGGGGCGTGAATCCCGCCAACCGCGAGCCGAGCGGGACCTGAGTGGTTGTGAAGTCTGATGGCGAACCGGGCCCGCTCGGCTTGCGGGATCTACTGCCGGTCCTGCAGGCCCGCTTGTCCCGGCCTGGACCTCATCGTTCATCCCTCATCCTTGTTGAAATCCGTCCACCGCAGATTTAGACTCGCCGCTGTGAATCCCCCGTTCGCCCATCCCATCAGAATCGTGGAGGTGTTTCATGTCCGGCTTCACGCGTCGTGAGTTCGTCCGACAGTCGGCCGTTTGGGGACTCGGGCTGGGTTTGGCCGGCGGGCTGAGCCGCAAGGCCTTCGCGGCAAACGACAGGATCAGCGTCGCCTGCATTGGGGTGCGCGGCCGCGACAATGCGGTGATGCAGAGCTTTGCGGGCGAGCCGGACTGCGAGATTACCCACATCTGCGATGGGAGACCGCCGGCAGCGGAGACGACTCGTCGTCATCCCAGTAGTCCTGGCGGAAGCC
>JAHWKJ010000591.1 GCA_019347905.1 Planctomycetota bacterium | reverse complement strand
TTCAGCGCCCTCCAATTCGCAGGGCGCACAACCGCGGGAGGATCAGCCGTGCCGAGCCTGCGCGCCGTTGTTCTTGCAACACTGTCGGCCGCTTTAGTCGAGGGACCGGCGTCTGCGAACGAGCAGACGCAACAGCCGAGGCCCGACGGTGAAATCAGCATCAAGCCGCTCACCGTCATCGGCGAAGAGCGTCTGCGGCATTGGGGCCGCGCCCGCGTATTGGGGTTCGCGGCGCAGAAGCAGGCGGTCGTCAGCATCAGCGATGACGGCACGATCCGGCTGTGGGATACGGCTCAGGGCGTCGCCGTCAGAAACTGGGCCGTCGAGCCGCGCAGCGCCAATGCCGCGGTCAGCGGCGACGGCCGCTTGCTGTTCATCGCCGCAGACGATGCCATTCAGCGTCACGCGCTGACCCGCGACCAACCGGCGACGAAATGGAACCTGCCGCTGCCGGAATTTCCGATCCTGGCCGCCGACGGCGACGGGAAGCGCGTCGCCTGCCGTATGCTGAAGAACGGGGCCGAACAGGTCGCCGTGCTTGACGCGACGACCGGCGCGGAGCTCGCCCGGTACGACTGTCCCGCCCATCGCTGCCAGCGCGTGGCGATCAACCGCGAAGGAACGCTGGTGGCGGCAGCCCATGGCCCGCTGGTCAGCATCTGGAGCTTCAAAAGCGGCAAGCGGTTGCACCTGATCCCCGCCCACTCGGATGGCATCAATGTGGCGCTCGTTTACGGCCTCGACTTCAGCCCGGATGGCCGCCGCCTGGCGACGGGCGGAGCCGACCGTCGCGTGAAGGTCTGGGACGTCGAGCATGCCACCGTTGAGACAGAGGCCGAGATGATAGCCACAGTCGCCTCCGTCTCCTGGCACCCGGAGGGAAAACTGCTCGCCAGCGCCGGGGGAGAACTGGTGGTCTGGAAGCCGGACGGAGAAGGCAGCGAGTGGATCGATGCCACCTTCAGCCCGAAATCGGTCGTTTTTTCCGCTGACGGCGAGCATTTGGCTGCGGCGATCGACCACGCGGTTGGCGTCTTCGATACGCGCACCGGGCGTTCTTTGGATCCGGCTCGTTTGATGCCGAAATACACTTCGCTGGCGTTTCTGCCGACCTCGTCGCAGATCCTTGCAGGCAACGCGAACGGCGTCTTGGCGATCTTCGACGGCAAGACCGGCCGCCGCGTGGTTCAGTGGCCCGGGCATGTCGGCGAGGTGTTGCGCGTCGCGGTCAGCCCCGACGGCGCGCTCGCGGCCTCCGCCGGGGCCGATAAGAGTGTCATCGTGTGGCACCTGGATACCCGAAAGCCGCGCCACACCTTTCAGGGCATCCCGATTCGCAAGCAGGCGCTGGCGTTCAGCGCCGACGGCCGCTGGTTCGCGAGCGTTGCCTGGAGAGGGGCCGTCGAAGTTCGCGACGTGCGAGACGGGGCAGTGGTCTCAAACCTGCTGGCCCCGAACGTACGGCAGCGCGGCGGCATGGCCTTCAACCCTGGCGGTACTATGCTTTACACGGCAGGCTCTCAGCAGACGGTTTTTGCGTGGCATCTGCAGAGCGGACAATTGGGTAGGGGGTTCGGAAGGCCGACGGGACATGACGAAGTGCCCTTGGCCTTGAGCGGCAATGGCCGTTATCTCGCGGCCGGCGATACTTGGCGCGGCGTGGAAATCCACGATCTGCACAAGAACCAAACGGTCGCCCTAAAGGAGGAGCAGCCGGGGCTGATGTTCGCCCTGGCCTTCACACCGGACGGCGACGCACTCGCCTCCGGCGCCCAGGATGGCACCGTCCGATTCTGGGATCCGGTGACCGGCGCTCAGCGGCAGTCGCTGCGGATCGGTCCGCCGGGAGGGACTGTTCGACAGATCGCCTTCAGTACGGACGATCGGCTCCTCGCGACGGTGAACGGCAACGGAAGCGTGTACGTCTTCGAGGATCTCGCGCCCTGACGAGGCGCCATCAAAGCCCAACCCGTCGTCCGACTCGTTCCAACAGTGATTCCAGCTTCGGAATTCCGGCCGCTGCACTGTACTCGCTTTCGACGCGGCCGCGCGCCGCGCGAGCCGTCTCTCGTGCGGCGGCAACGTCGGCGATGACTCGCTCGATCGCATCCGCCAGGCGCGGCGCATCCTCGACGGATACCAGCCGGCCACAGCGGCCATGGTCGAGCACTTCCCGCGGGCCGCTAGGGCAGTCGGTTGCCACCACCGGCACGCTGCACGCCATCGCTTCCAGCAGCGCCAGCGGCAGGCCTTCAAACCGCGACGGCAGGCAGAACAGGTCGCATGCTTTGATATAGGAAAACGGGTTTTCCACAAAGCCCGCGAACGTGACGTGGCCGGAAAGATCGAGAGCCTGCACCCGCCGCCTCAGTTCGTCTTCCAGGGGCCCCGTGCCCAGCAAATGCAGGTGCATCGAGCCGCGGCCGCGGCGGTGCACGAGATCCGCCAGTGCCTCCAGCAAGACGTCGTGCCCCTTTTGCATGTGCAGCCGCCCGACGCTGACGATGTGAAACCGCCCCGCCTCCAGCCGCGGCCCCGTTTCCGAAGCCAGCCGATCGATCTCTTCGACGTCCACGAAGTTGGGCACCGTGCTGATCGCCTCGTCGGCGAGGCCGTAAAACTCCCGCAGACCTTCGCGCACGCCTTCGGAGACGGCCACGACGCGGTCGGCCCGGCGGTAAGCGGCCGCCAGCAGCCGTCGCTTCCACAAGCGGAAGCGGGAGATCTCCAGGTCGAACGCAAGTCGCGGATCGGCCATCTCCACCGCCAGCCAGGGCGTCGGCCGGCGGCGAGTCGCCGTGCCGGCCACCAGTGTGGCATTAATCGTCACCGCGCACAGCACGTCGATCCGCCGTCGTTCGAGCGTCGCGGCGAGATCCGCAACCTGCCGGCGATGCAACCGCCCCGGTACATAGAGCCGCGGCACCGGCTGCTCATCGAACGAACTGACCGGCACGTCGCCCGGAACGCATTCGAGAAAGCGACCGCTGCGGGTGACCAGATGCAGATGCGGCTCGAAGCGGCTGCGGTCGAGATGGCGGAGGTAGTGCAGCGTCTGCCGCTCGGCGCCGCCGCCCTCCAGCGAGCCGATATAGAACAGCACGCGCATCGCTCTCACCGCCGCCTACCACTTGGGGTTCACAAATGGATCAAGCCACAAGATGAAGGGACTGTCCCCCGTTTTGGGGGAAGCAGCCTCACACCATCCGTCAGTGCCACTCGGTGCGGCTCTTTGCCCAGATGACGGCATGGGCCGGGAAAGTTATCACCACGTACACCGCGAGCAGTCCCGCGCCGGCTCCCGTGGCGCCGTATCGCGCCCCCAGCCACCACACGGCGAGGCCGACTGCGACGCTCGACCCGACTCCGATCGCCAAAAACGGCTCGCGCTTGTGTGCCCGCACATAGTAGATCAGACAGGCCACCACAAGCTGCACCAGCGCCGCCAGGAGGAACAGCGCCGCCGGCAACGGAGGCAAAAGCCGCGAAGCCAACGCCAGCCCCCAGCGGTCGGCCGCGAAAAGGCCCAGCCAGAACGCCGCCCCGCCGGCCAGCATCACCACCGCCGACATCGACGCGGCACGAAAGAACGAACGGTCCAGCTCGCGGAACTCTCCGCGCTGGATGTGCACGCCAAACCGCGGCACCCGCGTCTGGACCCATGCCAGCGCCGCCGCCTGCAGTGCTGCGATCACCGTCCACGTCATCCCCATTTGCCCGGCGACGACCGGCCCGTGGTAGTGGAACAGCACCGGCGTAAACAGCACGTACACGAAATACGCGAACAGCGCCTGCACGGCCAGCCGCCATTGCAGCGGCCAGACTTCGCTCGACCAGTGCAGCACGGCCCCACCGGCCTTGCGGAAAATCGTCCGGAAGAACCGCCGATAGCGAATTCCCAGCAGC
>JAHWKJ010000590.1 GCA_019347905.1 Planctomycetota bacterium | reverse complement strand
CGAGCGCGACACTGACGACGACGGACACGGTCAACTGTGTCCCGAAGGCCCGCCGCGCGGCTCGCGCATCCGCGGTCGACATGAATCGCTGCACCGAGACCTGGTCCCCGCCGGCGGTGCACACGTGCCACACGAGAAACGAGAAGATGGAGCCTACGACCGTCACCCGCGTCTTCGGATCGGAACTGAACAACGGCTGCGGATCCCAGTTCGCTTGCCATTCCGTGGGGAACCAGCCGAAACCGCCGAAGTCGAAGCTGATGGTTGCGATGACCAGCAACGCACCGCCGAACAGCAGAATGGACTGCACCAGGTCCGTAATGACGACCGCCCGCAACCCGCCCAGTGACGTGTAAATCACCGACACCAGTCCCGTCGCCACGACAATCGCCGGGATGTACTCCTCGCCCACGCCCAGCATCACGATCATCGCCTTCGCGGCGAGGTACACCAGCAGCGACATCCATACCAGCCGCATCAGCACAAACATCCCCGCACCGAGCAGCCGGATGCCGAGGCCCAGCTTCAATTCCAACAGCTCGTAAGCGCTCGTCACCCGCTGCCGCATGTAAACCGGCAACAGGCCGTAGCCCACGATGACGAACACGATGGGCAGCGCCAGCAGCGTGGCCATGTGGACCGGCCCCTTGCCGAGGGCTTCGCCGGGCATCGACAGATAGCTGATCGTGCTCAAGAGCGTCGCGAACAGCGAGACGCCGATCAGAAACGGGTTCATCCGCCCGCTGCCGACAAAATACTCCTCGGTGGAGCGTTGCCGGCGGCTGAAGTACCAGCCCAGCGCGATCGTCGATGCGGCGTAGAGGCCGATGATGGCAAAGTCGATTGCGTGCAGCCCCCCCTCCGCCGCGACCGACGAAGCGCCGTCCGCGGCATGAGCGGCGGAAGGAATCCAGAGAGCGACGGCTCCGGCCGCCGCGCCGCGTGCACGGATACGAGGGGCGAACGTGACTCGCATAGCTCTCCGGTGTCTTCTGTCGCCTCTCCCGGGGCTTGCCATTCGTGACTCACAATCTTCCCCACGGCTCGCGCCGTGGGCTACCGTCTGCCGCCGCTGCCGCGGCTGAATCGAAATCAGAACTGCCTCAGAAACCGCAGGTCGTTTTCGTAGAAGCGGCGGATGTCGGTGATGTTGTGCCGCTTCATGCAGAACCGCTCGATGCCCAGGCCGAATGCGAAGCCGCTGACTTGTTCCGGGTCGTAACCGACCGCTTCGAGCACGTTCGGATCGACCATGCCGGCGCCGCCGATCTCCATCCAGCCGCCGCCCCATTCGATGTCGACTTCGACCGATGGTTCCGTGAAGGGAAAGAACGACGGGCGGAAGCGGATGCCCACGCTCTCCCCCAGGTAGGCGCGGGCGAACAGCCGCAGCACCGTCTTGAGCTGGGCCATCGTCACACCGCGTTCGACCATCAGGCCCTCCATCTGGTGGAACATGCATGAATGGGTGGCATCGATCGTATCGGGACGGTAGACGCGGCCCAGCGAGACGATCCGCACCGGCGGCGGCGTCCGTTCCATCACGCGAATCTGCACCGTTGAAGTCTGGCTGCGCAACAGCAGCGGGCCCTGGTCGCGCTGACCCCCCCCTGCCCCCCCTTGCCAAGGGGGGGAGAGAGTAGCGGTCGCCAGGTAGAAATTGTCGAGCGGATCGCGGGCCGGGTGTTCGGGCGGGATGTTCAGCGCCTCGAAGTTGTGCCGCTCGTCCTCGATCTCCGGACCGTCGGCCACGGTGAACCCGAAGCGGCCCATGATATCCTTGAACTCGTCCATCGTCTGCGTCAGCGGATGGCGGCGGCCGAGTTCCAAGGGCGTGCCGGGCAGCGTGATGTCCAGCCCCGTCTGCACCGTCCGGGGGCGGTCGAGTTCGGCCTTGCGGGCTTCGAGGGCGGCTTCGACCTCGGTTTTGACTTCGTTGAACCGTTTGCCGACGAGCGGCCGCTGGTCAGGCGCCGCCTTGCCGACCAGCGTCTGCAGGTCGCGCAGCCGCCCCTTCTTGCGGCCGAGAAACTCGATGCGTGCCGCTTCAAGGTCCGCCGAACTTCCGGCGCCGCGGATGGCCTGCAGCGCCTCGCTGTGGTAGCGGTCGAGAGCCTCAATGGCATCCATGTGGAGCTTGTCGAAGCGGTTGACGTTCTGTTGGGGAACTCGCAGCCTAAAGGTCCGCCTGACGCAGTTCAACACCGCCGGGCTTTGAACAGGAGTGAACGAACGCAACGGAGTCGCATGGCTTCACGGCCGGAATGCCCTTGGCCGGCGGTGAGCGGCCCGCTAGAATCCGCGGCCCTCCAAGCGGTCCCCTTCCCGTCTGGTCGTGTGTCGATCGCGGCCCGCACATATCCTGCTGTTCCATCAACGACGATGGCTGGCACGAAGCCCACATGGAAACCCCGGTGCGCGCGACGGTGGATCGCCGCCGCGCTGATCGTGCTGTGCGCGCTTCAGGGCGGCTGCGTCTATCGCCGCATGACGATCCGCTCCGATCCGCCCGGGGCGCTGGTGCTGCTGGATGGCCGCGAGGTGGGCTACACGCCGTACACGGGCGACTTCATCTATTACGGGACTCGCGAGATCACGCTGGTCAAGGACGGCTACGAGACCAGGACGGTGCTGCAGCCGTTCCGGCCGCCGTTCTACCAGATCCTGCCGCTGGAGTTCTTCGCGGACAACCTGCTGCCGTTCCAGGTGACGAACCGGCACGACTACCTGTTTCCGCTGGAGCGGCAGCAGGTGGCGCCCGTCGAGCACTTGCTGGACCGCGCGGAAGGACTGCGGACCGAGACGCAGCTCGGCTACTGAGCGCGTGTGGTGCCTGCGCGCTCTCGGACGAAGGATGACGCGGGGCCGGAGATGGCATCTTTGCTCACTGGTTCTCCCAAACTGAGCGCCCCAGTGAGCTTCAACTGGTGGTCGTCGCCTGCTCTCCGCCAGGGAATGGCTTGCGAGGGCTGCGCTTCGATCTGGCCACCAATTCCTGGAACTCCGGGTTTGAGACCAGTAGCTCGTCCATCAGGGAATCCTCTTCCCGCGGATCCAGCGACTGAATCGCCAATAGGCGCTCGTCGGGCATTTGCACGACCACCGTCTCGCCGGATTCGGCGCACTCAGTGAGTGTCTTCTTCAGGTCCGTTTCCAGACGGCTCAGTGGGATCGTCCTGATGGCCATGGAACTCTGCTCCCTCCACAATAAGTCGATTGCCTGACTTTCGGCCCACGAGCAGCACGACAACTTCGCCCTTGGAGACATTATACAGGATCCGCAGGTCTCCGGCTCGCAATTCGAATTCGGCGAAAGGGTTCGGCCGCAATTTCTTGATCGCATTGGTGGGTGTCGTCGGCTGGTGCTCCAATCGGGACCGTATCGCAGCTTCCAGGATTCGCTGGTCGCGCGCGGACAGCGACCGGAATTGTCTATCCGCGTCCTCGGTGATAGTAATCCGGTAAGGCATGACGGCTCAGGCGTGCTCACACTTCGCGCGTTCTTATATCAGCTCATCGAACGTCATCTGAGTTTGTAGCCGCATCGACCTTTCCTCGGAAGTCAGGCAATGATTCGGGGGGAGTCCCCGTATTGATCTTCGGCGACCGCGGAGTACGATGGCCACCGTCCCCGCGCCGCTTGCAGCGCACTCTAAAGGATTTCAGGACCGCTTTGCGGATGTGCGATCCACAGCATTGGCAAGCAGGCGAGCCGCAAAGGGGTCTGACCCCGTCACGACAGAACACTCCATCTCCACACACGCCGGATCGTCACGATGCACCTCGCCGAGACTGCCGCCTCGAATCTCAGCCGCCGAGGGTTTCTGAAGGGCGCGCTGGCCGCCGGGGCCGCCGCGGGCTTCGCCGCACCGGCCGCCGCGCACGCAGCCGAGCCGCCGCAGCGGCCC
>JAHWKJ010000589.1 GCA_019347905.1 Planctomycetota bacterium | reverse complement strand
GCCGACCTCCTAGCCCGCATGACGGAGACGCTCACGCATCGCGGCCCCGACGACCGCGGCACCTGGTCGGACGAGGAGCGTGGCATCTACCTAGGACATCGACGGCTCTCGGTGCTCGACCTCTCCGCTCATGGTCACCAACCCGTGATCTCCCGGTCCGGACGCTACGTGCTCGTCTACAATGGTGAAACGTACAACCATCCCGCGCTACGCGGGGGGCTCGGGAGACAGAAAGCAGGGGTCGTCGGCGATGCGGACCTCCAGCAGCATGGGACTCACGCGGCCGGACGAGTCGCTCAGGGCCGCCGCGGCCGATTGCAGCACCGGCTGCGGCAGCCCCTCGAATCGCAGGCACCAGAAGCGGTCGTCGCCCGGCCGGAGTACCTGCACGTCAAACTCCTTCAGCCACCGCACGCGGCGGTGCCGACCCATCCAGTCGAACAGCTTGTGGATCTCTTCGTAGTAATGCTCCCAGCCGCGGCCGATGTACTCGGCGTAGGTGACGTCGTGGCCGTAGCGCATCATGCGGTTGAGGTTGCGGGCCTGATCCGGATGGGCGAGCGAGCTGCGGGCCAGCTCTCCCGTCACCACGTACATCGGCAGGTGCTCGGCATTCTGCCAGTACCACTTCGCATAGCCGCTGCACAGGCCGGTGATGGGCACGAGGCCGGCGAACACGTCCGGGTGCGCGAGGCCGAT
The DNA here is from genome assembly GCA_019347905.1 of Planctomycetota bacterium. Taxonomy (GTDB): domain Bacteria; phylum Planctomycetota; class Planctomycetia; order Planctomycetales; family Planctomycetaceae; genus JAHWKJ01. Next base: position 3,217 of record JAHWKJ010000589.1, on the reverse strand, counting down.
GTCGAACGTCGCATCGCCGCCCATGCCGTGCCCGGCGAGAAACGCCCGGTCGCTGTCGATGCTGAACCGCTTCCGCGCATCCCGCAGCGCTTTGAGCACGACGTAATGCGAGGTCGCGTCGAACTTGTATTCCGACTGCTCCGCCGCGGCGTAGTGCGGCGCGATGACGATGTAGCCGTGCCGCTGCGACTGGCCAGGCTCCTCCAGCGTGCCGCCCCACCACACCAGCTCGTCGAGCGGTTTGCGGCCCTCGGCGTGCAGCGCGACGATGGTGGGATAGACGTGGTTCGGGGTGTACTCGTGCGGCAGCAGCACCGAGTAACGCACCGGCGTCTTCGGATCGGCCTCGGCCACGTCCACGGTGAATGCGACACCGGGCTGTGCGTCGGGCGTTTCGATCGTCGGAGGAAGCAGCGGAATCATCTGGGCGATCCGCTCCGCCGCGAGGCCTTCCAGCGAACTGAGGCGGGCCAGGACGTCGTTTCGCCGGACGGAATCCGCCTCCCGCAGATACTCGCGGACGAGAAAGCGAGCGTTCCACAAACGCCGCGCGAGGTTCAAGTCGCGCACCGCATGGGCGCTGCCCACCACCCAGCCGGAGTACGCAAAAGCCAGCTTCTCTTCGGGCGAGAGCGTCTCGTCGGCGGCGAGCTTCAGGAAAGCCTCCAGCCGCTCGAGCGACTCCAGGTCCAGCTCCGCCTTCACCGCCGACCGCAGCGATTCGACGGCGGACGCGACCGCGGGATCGGAAAGCTTCGCCTGCAGCTCGCCCAACAGCAGCATCGCGCGCTCGACGTCCTCGGTCCGGCGGCGGTAGTCGTCCATCAGCTCGCGGACTTCCTTGAGCACCGCCGCGCTGAGCCGCTCGGCGGGAAAGCGGTGGGCCGCGACGTACGCCAGTTGATGCTGTCCGGCAGCGCGCCGCTGACGCAGATCGACGAGAAGCTGCCGAGCCTGAAGCTGACGGAGTTCCAGAATCAGCTCGTCCACGCGGGTCCGCAGCTCGGGAAAGTCGCGGGCGATCGCGTCCAGCTCCTCGCCGGCCTTCAGGTACAGGCCGGACTGCAGGTAGAAGACGGCGATCGACATCCGCACGTGCGGGTCGTTCTGGTCGGTCGCCTGCCGCAGCATCGCGTCGAGCTGTGCCTCAGGGACAGAGGTCGTCGCAATGGCGTGTTCCCACTCGTAGTTCAGCGACTCGACGGCGAGATACTTCGGGTTGATCGACTTCACGCCCTGCAGGATGTCGAGCGGCTGCCCGCCGACCGTGAGGGTGACGCGGCGGCGGCCGAACTTGTCGAACTCGGTCATCTCGCGAAACGCGCCGACGCTGGAGAGCATCAGCTTGCGGGGCTTCTTGAGGTTCGGCGGGAGCTTGAATTCCTCGTAGGGGGAGATCGCCTGCCCGTCGATGCCGTCGACCTGCCGGGCCGGCACGAAGTACCGCTGCATGCCGGTGAGCACCATCAGCATGGGATAGTGCGTGGTGGGGCCGCTCTGGTTCTGCTCGATGGTGGCGCGGCTGAGCCCCTGCACCGGCGCCGGCTTGCCCTCAATGACAAAGCCGTTCTTCAGGCGGACTTCGTCAGCGGCCGCCGGCGCGACGAGGCCCATCGTCACCAGGGCGAGCAGCCAGAATGGGAAGTGGCGGGGGCGCATCGCGGCATCCTTCATCGACGGCACGGACTTTCCGTCCCGGCGGACCCGCCCCGCGGCCGAACGGCCGGGGCGATCGGAACGGCTCCTATGCTCTATGTTCCGGCCGTCCCGCCGCGATGTCCAGCAGAACGCCGGCCGCGGCGCCCGTCCGGGCGGTGCCGCCGGCGGGGATGGTCATTGACCGTAAGAACCGGACGATCCGGCACGACCCGCGAAAAGCCCACGGATTCGGGCTCATGGGCTTCCGACTCGCAATTCGTGCTCGGCGATTCAGCGCTCGACCCAGATCGGCGACGACCACGCCCACTGGCCGTTCTTCTGGGCGACGACGAGACGATAACAGTCGGCCTCGTCTGTGGGCTGGTCGGGGAACTCGGCCTCCAGCCGGCAGTCGGCAACAGACACGAGCGGCCCGATGCGCACCGCTTCGGACAGCCAGCCCCGCAGGTAGTGGGCGCGGCCGGCGTGCACGAGTGCGGCGAGCGGGTTCTCATAGCGCGAGCCATTGATCTCCAGCACGAGCCGTGCGGTCAGCGGCGTTTCGACCTCCAGCGAGATGGCCTGCGTGGTGGCGTGGCGCATCGTGGGATTCCCGGTTGTCAGCGATCGCCAGGCGACGATGCGGTCCGTGCGTTCAACGATCTGGTGCGGCAGATCCTCGTCGTCCGGAACCTGCGCGTCGCCTGCCTGCTGTTTCGGCGCGACGATGGGCTGCCCCGAAAAGCACGATTCGACGCCGAGAATCGTCCCCTCCGAAAGCGACAGCCGCGCCTCCCAGCGCACCAGCCGGTCTTTGCGTCCCCAGCCCCACGTCACCCGCAGCCGCCAGCGCGCTCCGGGCGCTGACGCTTCCGGCTCGCTTGCGCCTCCGGTTCCCCCCCTTACTAAGGGGGGGTCAGGGGGGGTGTCGGCGGCGAACAGTCGCCGCAGCACGCACCCATTCTTGATCACCTCCACGCGGTCCAGACCATCCGCCGCGCGCACGGATACGCTCATATGCCGCTCGCCCGGCGATATGATTTCCGATCCCATCCACGCACCGTCGACAAACAACCGCGCGTCGATGCGGTCGCCCGTGGCGGCGAACACCCGCCGCGCGAGAAACGCCTCCCACAACGCCTCACGCGTCAGGCCCGTTGCGTACACGCCCATGCGGCCGTCGCCGTGGCTTCCGGGATACGCTCCGTGATGGTCGGTTCCGCCGACAATGCCGAAGCGATGCCCCATTCTCCAGCCCGCTTCGGCCGTGCTGCCGAAATCGCGCGGCCCCATGTCGTGCAGCATGGGGTACGGCGCGTGCTCGTCAATCGAGCAGCCGTGGAGCGAGAAGATCTCGACGAACGGCGAGCACTCGGCGCGAAACGCGCGCCAGTCGATGCCGCGATAGCCGGCCGCATAGCCGATGTGATGCGGAATTGCGATGGCGTTCTGGCGGGCAGCCATCGCGCGCAGTTCCGCAACGTCGTGCGCGTCGCTCAGGGGCAGTTCCGGTCCGGCGGCGTAGACGTTGTGGTCTCCGTACGCGAGCGAGTGCCATTCGTAGCTGGGAAAGACCACA
>JAHWKJ010000588.1 GCA_019347905.1 Planctomycetota bacterium | reverse complement strand
CGCGCGCCGCCGCACCGGCCACCGAAGAAGCCAGCGGAGAGGCTCCCGCCCCGGCGGAAATCGAGCTCATGGGCGTCTCCTGTTCGCGTCACCAGGTTCGTCGCAGCCGCCACGGGACGCCGACCGGAAACCAATGATTCCGGTGTTTTCGTCGCCGAGCGAATCCGATACAAGCTGGCCTTGAATCGCGGCAGAGCCGCGTGTGCTCTGCTTGGTGCGTGGAAGGGCTTCGATGGAACCGGGCGCCACTTTCGTCCGCAGCGGCGGCTTTCAGCCCCGTCAGGAACGGCGGATCGTAGCCTACGGCGCAAGCGGTGGGAAGGCGATCCATTGCGTTGCTTCGAGCCCCGGCAGGGGCGACGGAAGTCATCACCGCGCGATTCTGTCGCCCCTGCCGGGGCTGGATGACATCTGTCTGCATCTTCCCCACGGCTTGCGCCGTGGGCTACCGTCTTCCGCCCCTACCGGGGCTGAAACACAGGGGTGGTCTCTGTGACCGCCCTCGAGTGGTGTCGCCGGGTGCCTTGGACGGTCGTCGTCTGCACGCTGGGCCTGATGGGGCTGGGGCTCAGCGGGATCGAGCGCGGCGACGAGTTGGCCGGCCGCGGCGAGTATTTCCTGCGGCAACTCGTGTGGGTCGCGCTTGCCGTGCCGGCCATGCTGGCCGTCACGCTGACGCCCTACCGCAACCTGCGGCAGTGGGCGTATCCGCTGTTTGCGCTGGCGGTGGTGGCGCTGGTGGCGGTGTATTTCATGCCGCCGCGAAACGGGGCGCGGCGCTGGATTCCGCTGGGGTTCATGCTCTTCCAGCCGTCGGAGGCGGCGAAGCTGGCGTACATTCTGGCGCTGGCGCATTACCTGATGTACCGCCGCAATTACCGGCGGCTGACGGGCCTTTTGGTGCCCTTCGCACTGACGCTGGTGCCGGTGGGCCTGATCCTGCGCGAGCCGGACCTGGGGACGTCGCTGGTCTTCCTGCCGGTGTTGTACGCGATGCTGTTCGCCGTGGGGGCGCGGATGCGGCACCTGGTGCTGGTCTCGTGCCTGGGACTGGCGGTGCTGCCGGCGCTGTGGCTGGGGATGAGCATGGAGCAACGTTCGCGGGTCGTGGTGCTGTTTACACAGGACGATGGGGGACCGCCGCCGCGGGGCGACGGCTACCACCTGCACCAGTCGAAGCGTGTGATGGCGCTGGGCGGGGCGTGGGGCAGCGCAACCGCCGGGCCGGCCGCCGCCGATCCTCGCGTGTATCACCTCCCGGCCGGCCGCACCGACTTCGTCTTCTGCCTCATCGGCGAACGCTGGGGTCTGGCGGGTGCGGCCCTGGTGCTGGTGCTGTACGTGGCGCTCTTCGGCCGCGGGCTGATGATTGCCGCGGCGACGCGCGAGCCGTTCGGACGACTGGTGGCCGTGGGCGTCGTGGCCCTGGTGGCCTCGCAGACGGCAATCAACGCCGGCATGACGGTGGGCCTGATGCCGATCACGGGCCTGACGCTGCCGCTGGTGAGCTACGGCGGCTCGAGCCTGCTGTCGACGGCGGTGGCGCTGGGTCTCTTGATCAACGTGGGCCTGCGTCCGGGCTACGAGATGACGCCCGAGCCCTTCCGCTTCGCCGCCGGCACGTGAGCCCTCTCCGCGCGTACCCGATTGATCTTTCCGGTGCGGGGCGGATATGCTCAAGGACGGGGCCGCACCATTCATCGTGCGTCATCCATCGCAGCGGTCCGGTCACTGTCGATCACATCCAGCGGCAGCAGCGGGCCTTGGAGAGCGCTATGAAGATCCGACGCGTCCGAGAGCCTTCCGTTCTGAAGCGGCCGCGATCCGGCTTCACGCTGATCGAACTGCTGGTGGTGATTTCGATCATCGCCATCCTGATGTCGTTGATCCTGCCCGGCGTCCAGCAGGCCCGCGAGGCGGCCCGCCGCACGCAGTGCCGCAATAACCTGAAGCAGATCGGCCTGGCGGCGCATAACTTCGCGCAGTCGCACAAAATGTTCCCGCCGGGTTATCTTGGGCCGGATCCGCAAGGGGCGATCGGTCCGCCGGGTTCCGATGAAGGGAGCTATACCGGCTGCCTGACGTATCTACTCCCCGCGCTCGACCAGCAAAACGTTTGGAAGCAGATTCCGACGGATATGCTGCGCATTGACCGCGAAGATACACCATGGTTCAATGTGGTCGAGTTGAACACTGCGGCTCAGGCCAGAATTCCTGTGTTCATCTGCCCATCATCACAGGCCGAGGCGACACCGGATATTCTCTCTCGGATCAACGTCTGGCGCAGTGGACCCACCGCGACTCAGCCCACTCAGCCTGGGTCGCTCAACTTGGAAGGTCGGATTCTTCCGAATCATCCTGCCGGACGCACAACCTATCTCGGTTGTGAGGGAGGCTGGGACTACTCGGCTAGTCGCCCTGTCGAGGAACTCCAAGGCTTCTTTGGGAATCGCACGGAATTCGACTTCCGTCATGCCAAAGATGGGGCCAGTAATACGTTCCTGTTCGGCGAGGCGATTGGACATAAGGATTCCACGACAGGCGAGATGCTCTACGCGCATGTGTGGATTGGGACAGGATTCTTGCCCGCCGCTTGGGGTCTGAACGGACAGGAATACAACTTCTTCAGCAGCGAGCATCAGGGCGTGGTTCATTTTTGCCTCGGGGATGGGTCGGTAAAGGCGATCTCCGAAAACATCAACCTCACCGTGTTCAACCGTTTGGCGATGATGCGCGACGGGGATCCTGTCGAGGTACCTTAGTCCATACCAGTCGCGCCGCATTGCAGAGAATCGACATGCATATCAAGCGAATGTTGTATAGCCTGCTTCTCGCGCCGATTGTTTTGGCGCCCGCAGGCTGTGCCGACGATGAGCGTAAGACAGTGATTCCGGACAATCCCGCGCCGCCGCTGCCTGTTGATGCCGACGAAAGCGGAAAGCTCAGGCCGGTGTCGCCACCACCCTGACCTTCTGATGATGCTAGGACGGCTTGTGATCGGCTCGGCCCAGCAGTTCGGTGTGCGCCGGGATAGTCCAATGCCGTTGCGGGACGGCGACCCGCATGGATTCACCCTCATCGAGTTGCTGGTCTCCATCTCGATCATTGCGATTCTCGTTTCCCTGCTTCTACCGGGGATTCAGCAGGCGCGCGAGGCGGCGCGGCGGACGCAGTGCCGCAATAATCTCAAGCAACTTGGCTTGGCGGCGCACAACTTTCACGAGGCCCACGGCCGGTTTCCGCCGGGTTACCTCGGGCCGGTGCCGCATGGACCCATCGGCTCCCGCGGTTCGAGCGATGGCAGCTACGTCGGCTGCCTGACGTACCTCCTGCCGGCGCTCGATCAGGCGAATCTCGCCAGCCGAATCCCCGCCGAAATGCTGCGAATCGACCGCGTGGGCGACCTCACGTGGTACGATGACGCCACGATCGATGGCATCGCTCGAAACCGTCTGGCGGTCTTCATCTGCCCTTCGTCGGGCGCAGAGGGGATGGCCGACATCCTCACGCGCATGAACATGTACACGAACGCCACCGGCACGGCGATGCTGGAGGCGCGCAGACGAAGCAACCATCCCGCCGGTCGCACGAATTACCTCGGCTGCGCAGGGTGGATGGGCACGGCTCCCGGCTACGAAGACCGCGCCGGCTTCTTCGGCAACCGCACGTCCTTTGGCTTCCGCGATGCGACTGATGGCGTCAGCAATACGTTCCTGTTCGGCGAGTCCCTCGGCCAGACCGACGCCGCCAGTGGAAGGCTGCGGAATGTCCATGTCTGGATCGGTACCGGGTTCATGCCGGGCGCGTGGGGACTCACCGGTCGCGACTTCAGGCATTTCAGCAGCGAGCATGCCGGTGTCGTGCACTTCTGCCTGGGCGACGGAGCGGTCCGCGCAATTCCCACCTCCATTGACCGCACTGTGTTC
>JAHWKJ010000587.1 GCA_019347905.1 Planctomycetota bacterium | reverse complement strand
CGAGTCGGCGCCGATGCATCTGTCTTCGCTTGCCAGGGAGCGACAAGCGCCGCGACGCCGAGCGACGTGGCTTCTTCGTCGCAGGTGCACGACAGCACGACGTTCGCCATGCCGGCCGGCCGCTCGCGCGCGAGTCGAGTGAAGGCGGCAAGCATCGCGGCCAGCCCGCCTTTCACGTCGCAGGCCCCGCGACCGTACAGCCGTCCGTTCTCGATCACCGGACGGAAGGGATCGATGGTCATGCCTTCGACCGGCACCGTGTCCTGGTGCGCATCGAGCAGTACGGTCGTGGAGGCTCGCGGGCCATCGACACGCGCCAGCACGTTCGCCCGCCGCGGCGCCACCTCGTGCACCTCCAGGGCGACGCCGAGTGACCCGAGGTACCCGGTGAGCCATTCCGTCAATCGCTCTTCGTAAAACTCCGGACTGTCCACGTCGCGTCCCATGGGATTGACGCTGGGGATCGCCACGAGCTCTTGCAGAATACCAGTCGGGTGCATTTGCGGTTGATCGTCCGTTATGCGGAGTGGCCGTTTAGCCGCGACTCGCCAGAGGAGCGCGAACGTCAACGGTACGTGCGCGACGGCTCTGATCCCTTTTGGCGAAAGCTGACGTTGATCGCAACAGAGCGCTCCTCTGGCGAGTCGCGGCTAAACGCGTTGGCCGGCAGTTTACCGGTTTCGTACCGAGAATGCCGCTGCCGATGCCGGGGGATGACTGAAGCCGCTTTGCCGAATCCGCCCGATGGTGGCCGCCTGTCCCGGCAGCGGACAATTGTGGTCCAAGGAACTCGGGCCGCAGAAAGGAGGCGGATCGCGACACTCCATCACCCGGTGCCAACCATGAGCGGCATGCGCATGCCAGAGGCGACAAACAGCCACGACGGGCGGAACACACAGCGCGAGCGGTTGATCGACCTGGCCTGCCGATACTGGGCGATGCCGGTTGATGTGGAAACGCTCCCACGACGGCTGCAGCGCAGGCACGAGCGGCTTACGCGGCGACTGTTCACCGGAGGGACGATTCGCCGCTCCATCCGGCTCATGGACGACGCCGCGCTGCGCGAGACCGCTGCGGACTTGCGCGCGCTCGCCGGATCGATTGTCGAGGAGCCGATCTTCGCCTGAGCGCGCTCAGCCGGCCCTGTCCGAACAGCAGCAGTGCCCCGGCGCCGGTTTCGATCTGCGACAGCGTGCATTGCGCCGGGTCTTTGTCCGGCCGCCACCTGAGGAACTTCGTGCCGTGGCGGAACCGCTCGCCGCTCACGTGGTCGTACCGCACTTCGACGACCAGTTCGTGCGGGAGCTTCACGTACTCGCGCGAGCCTTCGCGGCTCCAGCGGCTGGGGCCGTCCGGCGCGCGGCCTGTGAAACCTCTGGGTGAACGCTTTCGCCGGCTGAGCCCTTCCAGCCGCGGCGTCAGCGTCTCGAAATCCTCCACGCCGAGGCTCGACGTGTAGCCGACGTGGTTCAGTTTTCCCTCCTCGTCATACAGCCCCAATAACAGCGAGGCGGCCTGGTCGCTGCGCGTCGTCGAATAGCGAAAGCCGGCGACGACGCAGTCGGCGCTCCGCAGGTTCTTCACCTTCACGACCGCCTCGCGGCTGCCGGGCAGATAGCGTGCGTCGAGCTGCTTGGCGATCACGCCGTCCAGCGCGCCGCCCGTGCGGCGAAACCAATCGTCCGCGGCGGAGCGCTGCCGACTGGCCGGCGACAGCCGCACGCTCTGGTGTCCGTCGAAATACCTCGCGGCGAACTTCTCGAGCCGTTGACGGCGCTCGCTCAACGGGCGCGACGTCAGGTCCGTGCGCCGCTCGGTGACGAGCAGGTCGAACGCGATCAGCACCGCCGGATGCTCCGCGGCGAGCTTTCGCACGCGGCTGGCGGCCGGATGCAGCCGCAATTGAAGCTGCTCGAACGACAGCCGCCGTTCGACGGGCACGACCAGTTCCCCATCGAGCACGAACCGCTTCGATCCCGTTTCGAGAAGAGCCTGGGCCAGTTCCGGGAAGTACCGCGCCAAAGGGCGGCCGTTGCGCGACTGCAGGTAGAGCTCGTCCCCATCCCGGAAGGCGAGGCAGCGGAAGCCGTCCCACTTCGGCTCGTACTGCCACGCGTCGCCCTCCGGAATCGCCTCGACCTGGCGGGCCTCCATCGGCTCCAGCGGCGGCTCGATGGGGAGTTTCATGACGGCTCGCTCCGGCCGGCCACAGGCCGAATCGCTCCGCTGCCGGAATGTCCGGGCGCGTCAACCAGATCCAGAGCGGAAGCACTTTCTATGGGAATGACAGCCAGCTTTCCGCTGCTCTCCAGCATGACAGCCGCGACACATTCGAGGCTCCCCAGCCCGGTGCCGCGAACTGCCGACTCGACCTCTTTGCGGCTGACTCGCTCGCGATGCAGGTTTTCGTCGAGGAAGCGACCATAAACATACAGGGGTGTGCAGGGCGCATGCATGAGCCGGCGGGCGATCGCGAAGCTCGAACCGAGCCAGGTGAGAAGCGCCTGCGCGACGAGCAGGGTCGCAATCCCCGCCAGCCCTTCGGCCAGGGGAAGATCCCGCTGCATGTTCGCCGCCCCGCAGACCGAGCCAATGGCGACGGTCACGATCCAGTCGTAGTTGTTCATCCGCGATGCAGCCCGCTTGCCGACTATGCGGACGAACGTCACCACGAAGGCATAGACGAGGATGGCCGCGACAACTACGCGGCCGATCCCCGTCCAATCGCTGAAGAAGACCATAGCGACACCGAAAGCACTAGCTGGTCGCGGCCACGTTCACCGATTGCTCGGCGAGCTGGGTGAGCAGCTCGTCGGTTTCCTTCTCTTCAGACAGCGTCTGCTTCAGCAGGTCGATCGCCTTCTGGTCGCACCCCACCGTCTCGGCCCACGTGCAGGCGGTGCCGTAGGACGCGATCTCGTAGTGCTCGACCTTCTGGGCCGAGGCGATCAGCATCGCGTCCAGCACTTCCGGCTCAGCATCTTCCTTCATCAGCTCCTTGCTTTCCTCAATCATGCCTTCCATGGCCTGGCACTTCTTGGCGCGGGGCTTGTGGTCGAGCAGGTCGAACACCTGCTCCAGCCGCGTCACCTGCTCCTCCGTCTGTCGCTCGTGCGTCTCGAAGGCCTTTTTCAGCTCGGGGTTCTCCGCGGCCTTGGCCATCCGCGGCAGCGCCTTGAGGATCTGCTTTTCGGCGCTGTAAAGGTCGCGCAGTTCGTCGAGCAGGGCGTCTTGCAGATTGTTCATCGCCATTGGTCGATGCTCCGTGAGGGGGTCCGATTCGTCACCAGATACGCAGCAGGGCGCCTGCCCGGCCGCCGGAAGGGCAGGAAGCACAAGCCATGCCGCTGGCACAGAGCTTCACCGGCATCCGCTTCTTTCCACGACGCCGCCTGAGTCAATCGGGCGAGCCGTGGGGCGTCGCAGGGATAGCGAGGCGGTGGTCGGCCACGGGAAGTGCGCGGTCCCTCACCACGTTGGCCGCTCGCGTTCCACTGGCCACGACCAGCAAACCAGCGTAAGCGACTGCCCCCAGGGCGAACGCCCAGTAGCGGCTCTGCCTCTCCGCGGGGAGTTCCTCCTTGAACGTGTTCAGCAGGATGCCGCCGGTCAGGAAGGCAAGGACCGAGGCGGTCACGGCTTCGGCGAATCCCGCCAGATGTCCGGCCAGCCAGCCGCAGATGACCGCCGCCGACAGAACCCAGCGGCCGATGCGGCGGTACGCGCCGCGGTGGTACTGCCGAAGTCCATAGTCATTGACTAGAAAGTGCAGCGCGAGAGCCAGAGCGTAAAGCAGCAGGCTGGTGGTGCTCCGACTCTCGACGACGAGTGCATAGCCCACGAGGAGGTTGTAGACGGCGAAGGAGCCGATGTGCAGCCAGAAATTGGCGGAATCGACTTCACCAGCGCCTCGCTCCCGGGCCAGTTTT
>JAHWKJ010000586.1 GCA_019347905.1 Planctomycetota bacterium | reverse complement strand
GGCATCGTGATGCTCCGCCGCAGCCTGGCGTCGCTGAACCCGACGGAGGCGATGGAGCAGCTCATCCGCACGCTGGAGAAGTTCCCGTCGAACAAAGAATTCCTGGCTCGGGTGAAGTCAGTGCTGTAAGCAGCGGCGGAGTGGCCGGGGCAGGGAAGCAAGCGCGACCTTGTGCGCGCGTGCGGCTCCAAGCTGAAAATCGCTGAGTTCTTCGTCGCCCGATGCTCTGGAAGGAGTTCCACGTGGTGCTTCCGTGGTCCCTTCGACGCTGCCCAACGTGCAGCATGACCATCGCCGATACGTACAAGACGTGTCCATTTTGCGATGCGCGCGAGTCCGAACTTAAGGCAGCAGGTCGTCGGAAGATAGAAGCTGTGGTTGGCGGGACAATGGCATTCGCCATGCTCATTGCTCCTTTGCTGCCCCAGCCCCTGGTAATGCTAGCCGTCGTATTCGCTCTGGAAGCACTGATTGCCGTCGTCGTAGCGCTCGGGTTTGCTATGAAAGCGTTGCGGGCTGTCAGTTCGTGGCTGCATTCCGTTGGTTCACGGCTGCTTGCACTTGGTGGGGTCCGGGGGCTCCGGTAGAATCCGGCCCACACATTTGCGGCCACGGAGTCTCCGGTGCGCGTTGCGTATCTCGATTGTTCGATGGGCATCAGCGGCGACATGACACTCGCCGCTTTGATTGATGCCGGCATCGACGCCGAAGCCATTCGCGCTGGCATCGCCTCGCTGGGCCTCGAAGGCGTGCGGCTCGTCATCAAAGACGTGATGAAGGCAGGCTTCCGCGCCCTCCACGTCCGCGTCGAGCACCCCGAACAGCACGCCCACCGGCACCTGAGCGACATCGTCGCGATCATCGACCGCGCCGACGCCCTCACCGGCGGCCAGAAAGACCTGGCGAAGCGGATCTTCGCCGCGGTCGGGGCCGCCGAGGCCCGCGTTCACGGCACCACGATCGAGCGCATTCACTTCCATGAGGTGGGGGCGATCGATTCGATCGTCGATATCGTAGGCGCGGCCATCGGCTTCGACCTGCTGGGGGCGGAGCAGGTCGTGGCCAGTGCCGTGCCGCCAGGCCGTGGGCAGGTGCATATCGACCATGGCGTCTGCACGATCCCCACGCCGGGGACGGCCGAACTCCTGAGAGGCATCCCGCTCGTCGACGTGCCGGTCGAAGCCGAGCTGACGACGCCCACCGGCGCCGCCATCCTCACGACGCTCGTCGATCGCTTCGCCGCGCTGCCGGAGATGACGGTCGAAGCCATCGGCTACGGGGCAGGCACGCGCGACTTCCCGGACCGGGCCAACGTGCTGCGGCTGTTCGTCGGCACCGCCGCCGCCCGTTCCGACACCGACCGCGTCGTGCTGCTGGAGACGAATTTGGACGACGTGTCACCCGAAGTCGTCGGCTACGCGAAGCAGAAACTGCTGGCCGCCGGAGCGCTCGATGCGTTTTCGACGTCGGTGCAGATGAAGAAAGACCGGCCGGGCGTGATGCTGTCGGTGATCGCGCAGCCGGCGGACGTGGAGCGGCTGGAAGCAATGCTGTTCGACGAGACGGGCACGTTCGGCGTGCGGCGGCTCAACGTCGAGCGCTCGAAGCGTGCCCGCAGAGAACATGTCGTCGAGACGCCCTGGGGCGCCGTCCGCGGCAAGCTGGGCTGGCGTCATGGCGGGGCGGCGGTGTTCACACCCGAGTTTGAATCGTGCGCCCGCGTCGCCGCCGATCGCGGCGTGGCGCTGCGCGACGTGTATCGTGCCGCCGAGGCCGCGTTCCTGAGTTCGCCGCCGCCCGCGCTCGAAACCGCGAGCGCGGCGCAAGCCGCCCATCACCACGATCACGACCACAGTCATTCGCACGATCACGATCATTCTCACGACCACGGCCATTCCCATGACCACGGTCACGGCATGTAGTCACAAGCTGCCAGCTTGTGACGAATGCCGCAAAGACGGCAAGCTGGCAGCTTGCCGCTACGGCTGAACACGGATACGCGAGATGGATCTCATGCTTCCAATGCTGGCGACTGATGGATCGTCGCTGATGCTGCTCGGGTTGTCTGCCCTGGTGGGAGGCCTCTTGCTGCGGCGGGCATCGCTCAAGCGGCGGCAACTCGAAGGCCGCGACGTCGCTCTCGAAGTTCGCAGCGAAGCCGAACGCTCGCGGCGCAGCGGAGCAGCGCACGTCGAGCGGCTCGAGTCGCGGCTGCACGACTACCGGCGCGAGGTCGAAGGCCGCGTCGAAACGACGATGGCGGTGCTCGATCGGCTGATCGAAGAAGCGGCGGGCGAAATCGACCGGCTCGAAACGCTGCTGACAGAGTCGCGACGCGACGGTGCCACTGGCGGCTTGCCCGCCAGTGCGAGCGCTTCGGGTGGCACTGGCGGCTCGTCCGCCAGTGCGGGCGCGGGCGACGCGCTCGAGCACGGGTGGACAAGCCACCCGTGCCACCCGCCCGATGTCATTACGTTTCCGCGGCACGATCTCGCTCCGCGTCTGCGGCGAATGATCGCCTATCTGGCGGATGCCGGCTACACGGCCGACGACATCGCTGCGCTCACCGAGCGGCACCCCGCGGAGATCGTCGAGATTCTCGACGAGCGCTCCCACAATAGCCGCCGCGACGCCGCCTGATGCCATCGCCGCGCCGCTCTGCACAGCGTCAGCCTTATCCCCGTCGGGTGGCACTGGCGGCTCGTCCGCCAGTGCGCGCGCGGGTGACGCACTCGAACACGGGTGGGCAAGCCACCCGTGCCACCCGGCAACCTATGCCGCCGCAGCACGGGCGCCGATGACCTCGTCGGTCCCGGCGATGACGCGATTCGCGTAGATCAGCCGCAGGAACTCCGGGAAGATGTGCCAGCTTCGGGGGCTGTGGTTCCACACCTCGGCGATGCGGCGGAAGAAGGCCATTTCGTAGCGGGCAATCGCCAGGTCCTGCGGGGCCGACAGCGGATCGACGTCGCTCGGCTCCCACGGCCGCGGACATAACTCATAGGCCGCATGTCCCTGCCGCGCGCCTTCGCGCGGGCGCTCGTCGAGGATCACCAGTTCGCCCGCGGGATCGGAACGCAGTGGAAAGCAGCGGCACGCTGCCGGCCGGTGCGCGTAGATTCCACAGCGGGCGACTCCCAGCGGGTGCGCTTCGTCCGGCGCGCCCTCCCGCAGGAAGCGGCAGCGAGTGCTGCCGGTGAGAAATTCGCTCTCCGCGTGCATCAGGCAGATGACGAACGGCGTCTGCGGTTCGTCGGGGAACTGGAAGTGCGGGGCACTGGTGCGGGCGATGCGGCCCTCCGGATCGGCCCAGCGGCACACGAACTGCCAGAAATCCAGCCGCAGGTCGCGCTCGATCCGCAGGATGTCGGCCCCCGTGAGCGGCACCGCGAAAGAACGGCAGCAGCCGGCATGGCAGTCGTGGCAGGGGGTCACGCTCGTCAGCCTCCCAGCAGGATCGACAGCCGCCGCCCGAACAACAGCCCCACCACCACCAGCGATCCACTCATCGTGCAGATGACGGCCGCGGTGCCGATGCTGGCGATGTGCTTGAGGGTCTCGTCGCCCACCAAGATCTCGCGACGGCACAGAATCGTAAGCACCTTATTGAACAATTCCGCCGCCAGCACGACGGTCAACGCCAGCACGAGCACGGCCCATTCGAGGACCGAAAGCCCCAGCACCAGCGCCATGGCCAGCACGAGCGTGCCGCCGAACAGATGGCCGAACAGCGTGCTGTCGCCGCGAAAACCCTGCGTAATACCACGCTCGGCCTCCACGAGCCGCCGCCGCCACGGCGCGCGGCGGCGGTGGGCGCTGGAGAGCTCTTCCAGGGACGGCGGTGATTGGAGTTCAAGGGCCATGGGAAGCGAGGGGGTGAGGGGGTGACGGGGTGACGGGGTGACGGGGTGACGGGGTGACGGGGTGACGGGGTGA